>JBBFLK010000017.1 GCA_037479115.1 Anaerohalosphaeraceae bacterium
GATTTTGGCCTGCACTTGTCCTTCCCGCGCAGGCCACCGTCATTCCCGCGAAGGCGGGAATCCAGTCTTTCCCGCGACCTGCCCTCCGAAGCTTCACCGAAAAACGAAAACGGGCAGCATCGAATAGCCCCGCCCGCAAGGGCGGGGAAAAAGAAAAACGAAGCGCCATTCCCTTTCCCCCGGGCTGGCGCCCGGGGCTATTTCGCGTGCAGGAATTAGCTGCGGACTTTCGCCCGGGGCTATTTTTCTCAACGAGATTTCGCGCAAATTGACAGAATAGATTTTGGCCTGCACTTGTCCTTCCCGCGAAGGCCACCGTCATTCCCGCGAAGGCGGGAATCCAGTCTTTCCCGCGACCTGCCCTCCGAAGCTTTCAGCGAAGGAGGAAGGCGGGAATCCAGCGGCCGGAAAAATCCGAAATCCGAATCTCGAAATCCGAAACAATTAACTCCAAATTGCGCAGATTTCACAGATTCGAAAAAAAGCAAAGGCAGAGAGCAAAGGAATTTACAGGATAACTGCTCACTGATAACTGATAACTGATAACTGGCTGCTGGCCGCTGGACGCCGGATGCTGATTTAAAGCTGTTTCTTCAGCAGGCTCACTTTCTGGTGGGCCAGGCGCGTCGGCTCCGGCAGGCGGTATCGCCGGCAGCAGGCCAGCACAAATCCAACCGCCTCCTCCAGAACCGCCCGATGCCCGACGGAAACAAACAGCGGTTTTATGCCCCTGCGAGTCCGCACCACAGCCCCCGCGGTTTGACCATCCACCCACAGCGGGCTCCAGCAACCCTTTTCTGTTTTGGGTTCTTCATACACTCCGCACAGGCGGCTTTTGGCACACCCGATGGCCGGAGCATCCAGACACAGCCCCAGATGCGAGGCCAGCCCAAGCCGTCGGGGATGAGCAACACCCTGTCCATCGATAAGAAACACATCCGGCCGGTTTTTGAGTTTTTCAGCGGCCTTCAGACAGACCGGCGCTTCGCGAAACGAAAGAAGACCCGGCACATACGGAAAACGCACTCTGTCCCGGGCCTCTGCAACCTCCAGCACCTCCAGCTGCGGAAACGACAGCACCACCATCACCGCCGCAATCTGCAGCCCATCCGCGCTGAAAGCACAATCCAGGCCGGCAACCGTTCGGATGGATTTAGGAAGCGGGCAAAACTGTACCTGACCGGCCAGTCGGCTCTGAATCAATGCGGCCTCTTTCGGGCTGACCTGCCACGAATGTAAGTGTTTGATTTGCACAGCGTTATTGCATCCTGCAAAAAACTCCTCCGGCTATTGTACACGGCCGCTTTTTTCGGTACAATGGTAGGTTTGGCGTATTCTCTTTAAATGGAGATAAGAGAACATCAACCTCAAAACAGGTTTGACAACAATGAATGATTCGCAGAAATACATCCGCATCCGCGGTGCGGCTGAACATAACCTCAAAAACATCAACGTCGATATTCCCCGCGACAAACTGGTTGTCATTACCGGCCTGAGCGGTTCGGGAAAAAGTTCGCTGGCCTTCGACACCATCTACGCAGAAGGCCAGCGCAAATACGTCGAATCCCTCAGCGCCTACGCCCGCCAGTTCCTCGAACAGATGCAGAAGCCCCACGTCGAGCACATCGAGGGGCTGCCCCCCACCATTGCCATCGAACAGCGAAGCGCCTCCAGCAATCCCCGCTCGACCGTGGCGACCACGACGGAAATCTACGACTACTGCCGCCTCCTGTTTGCCCGCATCGGACAGCCCCACTGCTGGAAATGCGGCCGGCCGATTCAGTCGCAGCACGCCACCCAAATTGTCGATTCCATCCTGTCTCTGCCGGAGAATACCCGCATTCAGATTTGCGCCCCGATTGTTCGCGGACAAAAAGGAGAACACCGGGACATCTTCGCCCAGATTCAGCGGGACGGTTTTGTCCGGGCCCGGGTGGACGGCGTCATCTATGACATCAAAAACATCCCCAAACTGGACAAGAACAAAAAACACGACATCGCCGCTGTTGTGGACCGGCTGATTCTAAAAGACAACATCCGCATCCGGCTGGCCGACTCCATCGAAACCGCCCTGAAAATCGGAGACGGGCTCGTGCTGGTGATGGTGCAGACGCCCGAAGAGAAAAAAGACAACGGCGGCGACGGCCAGTGGCGCGACGTCCTCTACAGCGAAAAATTCGCCTGCCCCGAACATCCGGAGGCCTCTCTGCCGGAACTGAGCCCCCGTCTGTTCAGTTTCAACAGTCCCTACGGCGCCTGTCCGGCCTGCGACGGACTGGGAACCATCCTCGAGTTTGACCCGGACCTCATCGTGCCGGATAAAAGCGTCTCGCTCGAAAACGGCGCCGTCGAGGCCTGGCGCAAGGGCGGCAAACGGATGAACATTTACTACAATCGGCTCATCAACCGCTTCTGCCGCCAGTTCGGCATCAGCAAAAGCGAGCCCTACAGCAATCTGCCCGCGCCGATTCGGCAGATTCTCCTGTACGGAACCACCCCTGAAGACGAGGCCCAATACGGAATGGCCTTCGAAGGCGTCATTCCCAATCTCCGCAGACGCTGGGAAAACACCACCAGCGAATACGTCAAGGCCCGCCTGCACGGCTATCTGTCCGAAACGCCCTGTCAGGCCTGCAAAGGAACACGGCTGCGTCCGGAGGCCTCCGCCGTCACCATCTGCGGCAAAAACATCAGCCAAATCACCGAAATGACCGTGCAGGCCGCCCAGAAGTTTTTTTCTGAACTGCCGCTGAACCCCGAACAGGCCGTCATCGCCGAACAGCCCCTGAAGGAAATCCGCGCCCGGCTCCAATTCCTGATTGATGTCGGGTTGGGCTATCTGACGTTAGACCGCACCAGCCGCACGCTCTCCGGCGGCGAAGCCCAGCGGATTCGCCTGGCCACGCAGGTCGGCAGCGGGCTGGTCGGCTGCTGCTATGTCCTCGATGAACCGACCATCGGCCTGCACCGGCGCGACAACGACCGGCTCCTGAATATCCTCAAACGCCTGCGCGACATCGGCAACACCGTGCTGGTCGTCGAACACGATGAAGAGGTCATCCGCCAGGCCGACTACATTATCGACATCGGGCCGGCCGCCGGAAGCCACGGCGGCGAAGTCGTGGTCGCCGGCTCGCTGGAAGACGTCTGCCGATGCCCGCAGTCCATCACCGGCCAGTACCTCAGCGGCGCCAAACGCATCGAAATGCCCCCGCGCCGGCACAAAGTCAAAATGTCTTACTGCATCGAAGTCCGCGGAGCCGCCGAACACAATCTGAAAAATATCGACGTCAAATTTCCGCTGGGTGTGCTCACCTGCGTGACCGGCGTTTCCGGCTCCGGCAAAAGCACCCTGATTACCGAAATCCTCCTAAAGGGGCTCAAACGCCGGCTCTACGGCTCCCGCGAAAAACCGGGCAAACACAAAAACATCCTCGGCATCGCCAATATCGACAAGGTCATCGAAATTGACCAAACCCCGATTGGACGCACGCCCCGCAGCAACCCGGCTACTTACACAGGCGTGTTCGATTTAATCCGCCAGCTGTTTGCGATGACCCGCGAGGCCCGCATTCGCGGCTACAAACCCGGCCGCTTCAGCTTCAACGTCAAAGGCGGACGCTGCGAATTCTGTCAGGGCCAGGGGACCCGCCGGATTGAAATGCACTTCCTGCCGGATGTGTACGTCACCTGTCAGGAATGCAAGGGAAAACGCTACAATCCCGAAACCCTCCAGATTACCTACAAAGGCAAGAACATTGCCGATGTTCTGGATATGCGGATTGATGAATCCCGGCAGTTTTTTGCCAATTTCCCCAAGATTCTCCGGCTTATCAAGGCCCTGTGCGATGTCGGGCTGGGGTATATGACCCTCGGGCAGTCTTCGACCACGATGTCCGGCGGCGAAGCCCAGCGGGTCAAGCTGGCTGCCGAACTGGGAAAACCCGGCACCGGACATACCCTTTATATCCTCGACGAACCCACCACCGGTCTGCATTTTGCCGACATTGACAACCTGATGACCGTGCTGCGGCGTCTGACCGATATGGGCAATACCGTCATCGTCATTGAACACAACCTGGATGTCATCAAAATGGCCGACTATATCATCGATTTAGGCCCCGAAGGCGGTGAGGAAGGCGGACGTGTCATCGCCGCCGGAACTCCGGAAAAAATTATTGAAAACAACCACTCCTACACCGCCCGATACCTGCGGGAGAAACTGGCCGAAGAAGGTATAGGAAAGTGAAAATGTTCTCTTCAAAACAGCCATATCCGACCCATATTCCCTGTTTTGTCGGATAAAGACAGGACCTTTTCTTGACGGGATTCGTATATTTTGAGATACTGATTGGTTTATGGGTAAACGTGTTGCGATTTTAGGTTCGACCGGCTCCATCGGCCAGAATGCCCTGCAGGTGCTGGGGGCACTGGGACCGGAGTACGAAGTAGCTGCGCTGACCGCCCACAGCCGAATTGACCTTCTGGCCGAGCAGGTCCGCCGCTTTCAGCCCAAAATCGCCGCCGTCACCCATCCGGATTTTTCGTCCGGACACAGCCCGTCTCTGAACGGCTTCCGTGGAAAACTTCTCTTCGGGCCCGAAGCCCTTACCGAAATTGCCTCGCGGGACGACATCGATATTATCCTCTGTGCCGTGGTCGGGGCGGCGGGACTGCCGGCCCTGCTGGCCGCCGCCCAAACAGGAAAACGCCTGGCGATTGCCAACAAAGAGCCGCTGGTGATAGCCGGCGAACTGCTCACCCGCCAGGCCGCCGCCGGCGGCGCCGAAATCCTGCCGATTGACAGCGAACATTCCGCCGTCTTCCAGGCCCTTCAGGCGGGACGGCCGGAGGAAGTCCGCCGGATTGTCCTGACCGCCTCGGGCGGGCCCTTCCTGCGCAGCCGGCCGGAAGACATCGAGCAGGCAACCGCCGCCCAGGCCCTGGCGCATCCGACCTGGCGGATGGGACCCAAAATTACCGTCGATTCGGCCACGATGGTCAACAAGGCCCTGGAGGTCATGGAGGCCCGATGGCTGTTCGGTCTGCCCGTGGACAAAATTGATGTGCTGATTCATCCGGAATCGGTCGTCCATTCCATGGTGGAATTTATCGACGGCTCCGTAATCGCCCAGATGGGCACGCCGGATATGAAAACTCCGATTCAGTACGCCCTCACCTATCCGCACCGAAGGCCGGGGCTTTCGAAAGGCCTCCAGCTGGAAACGCTCGGCCGCCTCACCTTTGAGGCACCGGACCTGAACCGATTTCGAGCTCTGGCAATCGGCTACGAGGCGGCCCGGATGGGCGGCTCGGCACCGGTGGTTTTCAACGCCGCCAATGAAGAAGCCGTCGCCGCTTTTCTCGAAGGCAGAATCCGCTTCGGCAGAATTATCGAACTGATTGAACAGTGTCTTCAGAATCATTCCGTCCAGACCTGTCTGTCCCTGGAGGCCCTCCTCGAAATCGACCGCTGGGCCCGACAGGAGGTTCATCGGAATCTTGAACCCAGAACCATACTGACTTCTCAAAAGGAAAAATGAGAATGACTGACCAACCGCTTTCTATTCCTGAACCGTCCGATTCGGCTGCACCCGCCCCTTCCGGAGAGACGAAGGGGTCTCCGCAGCCGCCGCAAAGCCGTCTAAGCAAGCTGCTGGACCTGGCTGCGGCGCTGGCTCTTGTAGCCGCCGTCATCGCCTTTATCCTGCGTGCCCCCGGCATCGCCGGCACGACGGCCCTGGTCCTGCTCGGGTTCGGCGGCGTCATTTTCGTCCACGAATTAGGCCATTTTCTGGTTGCCAAACTCGGCGGCATCAAAGTCGAGGCCTTTTCCATCGGGTTTCCGCCGACGGTTCTTTCAATACGGAAACTCAAAAAAGGATTTCGCGTACGTCTCTTTCCCCGAAAAAACAGCGAAGAGGTTCTGCAGGAAGGCGACTCTGAAACGGAATACTGGCTGGGCCTGATTCCCTTCGGCGGCTTTGTCAAGATGCTCGGTCAGTCCGACTCCGGAACAGCGGAAAAAACCGATGACCCGCGCTCCTTTGCCAACCGCCCCATCTGGATCCGCATTTGCGTGGTAGCCGCCGGCGTCCTTTTCAATGTTCTCAGCGCTGTGATTCTTTTTATGGGTCTGTACCTGCACGGTCTTGACCAGCAGCCTGCTGTTGTCGGAGGGGTTGTCCCCAATTCCCCCGCTGAAGCCGCCGGATTCAGACCGGGAGACCGCATCATTGCCATCAACGGCAAATCCTTTGTGGATGATTTTGTCGATTTTTCAATGATTTCGCTGGCCGCCGCTTTGGGCCCCAAAGGTGAAACAACCACCTTCACCGTGCGCCATCCGGACGGCCGAGTCGAACGGCTCAAAGCCGTATCGGAATTCGCCGCCGCCGACACACAGGGATTACGGCAATTCGGGATTGAACCGGCCACGACCCTCGAGATTCCCGACTGGAACGACCCGGGGTATCTCCAACAGCTGGCCGAAACAGGACTGAAGCCCGGCGATATGATTCTGGCCGTGGACGGCAGGAGCGTTAAAACCTCCTGGGAACTCAAAGAAGCCATCCGACGCTCCGTCAAGCCCGAAGTGAACCTCACGGTCCAACGAAAAGGCGCCAAACCCGGCGAACCGCTAACCACCGTCGCCATTCCCCTCGAACCGAAAATCCTCTATCCGAATTTCCGCAAAGAGCATGACCTGGCCAACTTTTATTCGCTTGTCCCGCGACTGCAGGTCAATCAGGTTTTTGAACAGTCCGTCTCGGAAGGCATTGTAAAGCGGTTCCGCCGCTGGTTCTCCGCCGCCGTTCTTCGCAGACCGACGCAAGTCAGCCCCCTTCCGAATCCGTTCAAATCGGGAGACATTCTGGTCCAAATTGCCGACATTCCCTTCCCTGCCTTCACGGAATACAGGCAGGCCGTCGAGAATCACAAAGACAAAACTCTTTCGGTCAAGGTGCTTCGAACTGACTCGGACGGACAAAGCCGGCTGGTGGACCTTGCCGTTCAGCCCTCGATTCAGCCGGGGACCAAAAACCGGCTGTGGCTGGGCATCTCACTGCGGTTTGATATGAACAATCCGGTCGTAGCCCAGAGCATCGACACCGTCTCCGTGGATGCCCTGCCGATTCCGCGCGGGGCTCGAATTGAACGTGTGGACGGACAGCCGGTGAAAAACTTCTATGACATCGCGGAGATTTTTCGCCGCAACACCGGACAGCAAATCGGTATCGATTATCGGCTTTCAGAGACCGAGGCCGGCTCCGCCGCTCTCCTGATTCCGAACATTGAAGGCCTGATGCACGTCTGGAGTGAGACGACTCGTCCGATTCCGCTGACGCTGCTGGAAGAAACGGTCAAAACCTCCAACCCCGCCAAAGCCGTGGCCATGGGCGCCAAAAAAACCTGGTATTTCATCGCCACGACCTATCTGACGCTCAAAGGATTGTTCACACGCGACGTGCCGACCTCCGCCCTGAGCGGCCCCGTCGGCATTCTGTCCATCAGTTATCAGGTCGCCCAGGAATCCTTCATCAAATTCCTTTACTTTATGGGCCTCATCAGTGCCTGCATCGCCGTGATGAATCTGCTGCCGATTCCCGTGGTGGACGGGGGCGTCATTCTCTTTCTGCTGATTGAAAAAATCAAAGGCAGCCCCATCCCCGAAAAAATCCAGGCCGGGATAACTTATGCCGGTGTGGTCTTTCTGCTGGCCGTCTTTTTGTGGATTACCTACAACGACATTCATCGAATCTTTTTTGGTTCCTGATGCCGAATGGTCGAACGAAACGCCAGCCCGGAGCCGAACCAGCCGTCGGAGCAGACAGCCGCTCGGAGCGTTCCGGCCCCTGTCGGCGGCATCAGCGTCATCATTCCGGCTTACAATGCCGAAACAGTGATTCGGCGGGCGATTGACAGCGTTTTGGCTCAAACCCTCCCGCCCTGCGAGATTATCGTCGTGGATGACGGCTCCGCCGACGGCACCCGTCAAGCCGTTCAATCCTACGGCGGCCGCATCCGGTATATCCGTCAGGACAATCAGGGCGCCAGCGCCGCCCGCAATGCGGGAATTCAGGCGGCTTCAGGCGAATGGATTGCCTTCCTCGATGCCGATGATGAATGGCTGCCCGACCGACTGGCCCTTCAGGTCCGGCTGCTTCAGCACTATCCTTTTCTCAACTGGGTCACGGGCAATTTCTACCGCTGCCGATGCCGGCGCGGACATCGCCAAACACCCGATTTGCCGCGGTCTCGTCAAGAGGCCCTGTTGAATGTCCTGAACGGTCGGCCCTTTTTCGACAGCTACTTTTCCGCTCATCAGCACAGCGCCATGGGCTGCACGGACACCATGCTGATTCGGCGGGACCTTTTGCAGAAGGCCGGGCTGTTTCTGGTCGGCCAAAAACGAATTAACGATGTGGACCTGTGGCTGCGGATTGCCTATCTCCGCCAGCCGCTCGGATATGTCTTCGAACCGCTGGCGGTCTATCATCTGGACACAGAAGGAAGCATCCTGAAGGCCCATCGTCAGCCGGACCATATAGACCTCTTTCTCCGGCGGCATTTTGAACTGGCCGAGCAGGCCGGAATGCTTGAAGCGTTTCGCCCCTGTGCGGCGGCCATGCTCGGCTGGTGGTTGGGACAGCGCCTCCGGGAAGGCGACGGAAAGCAGGTCCGGTTCCTCCTGAACAAATATCGGAGTCTCTTTTCCGCTTCTTCTTACCGCAAACTGTACCTCTCCTCCTTTTGCCCACGGACGGCGGCGCTGTATAATCACTGGAAGGAATCTTGGAAAAAACGTCGGGAGAATCAGGCCGAATGAAGCCGGTGGATGTGGTCATTCCGCTTTACAACAAGGAAGGAACGATTCTTCGGGCCGTCCGCTCCGTCCAGCAGCAGACCTATCCGCACTGGCGGCTGATTGTCATTGACGACGGCTCGACCGACGAAGGACCTCAGCGGGTTCTGCAGCTGAACGATTCCCGAATCCTTCTGATTCACCAGGCCAATCAGGGCCCCGGCGCCGCCCGCAATCGGGGCATTGAAGCGGCTCAGGCCCCGTACATCGCTTTTCTGGACGCCGACGACCAGTGGTACCCCGACTATCTGCAAAACGGAATTGCAGCCCTCGAAAACCAGCCGGCGGCCTCTTTTGCAGGCACGATGTACGAAGAATGGCCGCGGCGGATTGAAATGACCGGTTACTGGCTCCGCCGAGGCGTCAAACCCGGACTCTATCAGCTCACCGGCCGTGAGCCCGCCCCGCTGGCCGAGGCCCTGATGATGTTTTTCCACGTGGGCACCACCATTCTTCGCACCGACATCGCCCGCAAGTACGGCGGCTTCTACACGGAAAACAAATGCACCTTCGGCGAAGATACCGTCTTTCTTGCCCGGCTGGTTTTTAATGAACCCTTCCTGATTCTTCCCTCCGTCTCCGTACGGCACAACCGGCAGGACAGCGCCCTGTCCAATGATATATCTCGGGCCGTCGCCCCGATTCTTTGGAATCCCTCCCTGCTGCTGGACTGGTGCCCTCCGGAGAAAAAGAAGCTGGCGGAGGATGTGCTTTGTTATCTGGCGCTGCGCACCGCCCATCATCAGGCCCGAAACGGATTTCGAAAAACCGCCGCAGACCTGCTGGAGCGCTTCCCGAATGCCCGGCAGTTCAAGGGCCTCTATCAGCTCTGCCGAGTCCAGATTGCCTTCAGCCCGCTGCTGAAATACTGGGTGCTTTTCAAGCGGTTCGGCGGATTGTATATTCGACCGCCGATTCAGCGCTTCTGGCGGAAGCTGACGGGAAAACCGATTCGAGACCCGGAACAAACCCGGGAGCCCTTATGAATATCAGTGTCATCATTCCGGCTTACAACAATGAGCAGCATTTGAGCCGAGCGATTCACAGTGTGCTGGCTCAGAGCCGTCCGGCCGATGAAATCATTGTGGTGGATGACGGCTCAACCGACCGAACGGCAGAGGTGGCCGCTGCCTTCGGAGACAAAATCCGCTGTATCCGTCAGGACAATCGAGGCCCCGGTGCGGCACGCAATGCCGGCATTCAGGCGGCATCGGGCGAATGGATTGCCTTTCTGGACGCTGATGACGAATGGCTGCCGGATAAACTGGCCCTGCAGACCGAACAGCTGCAAAAGCATCCCCAGCTGCAATGGACCTGCGGCAACTACATCGAATGCCTTTGTCAGGACGGACGCCGGGCCCCCGCCCTCCCGGAACAGCGGATTCTTGCCGTCCTAAACGGCGGACAAATCAGCCCCGATTATCTGAAAACCTACCCCAAAGACCTCACCGGCCACACAGATACGATGCTCATTCGCCGGTCGGTTCTTCAGGAGGCGGGCGGCTTTTCGGATCTGCGGCGGTTTGAAGACCTCGACCTGTGGCTCCGCATCGCCTACAGACATCCGCAAATCGGCTATACGGCTCGTCCGCTGGCCATTCACCACCTCGAAGCGGGCCGGCATACGTCCGTCATCTATCCCGCCGCAGATGCAGCCCGGCTCCTGATTCAGCGGCATCTGGAAACGGCCGCCCGGATGAATCGGCTGGATGCCTTTCGTCCGCTGGCAGTTTTTCTCCTCCGCAGGTGGATGCGGGGAATGCTGTTTGAGCCGGCAAACGCCTCTCAGATTCGGACCCTGCTGAAGGATTTTTCCGACCTGCTGCCAATCGGCGTCCGCCTGCAATATACCCTGCTGACCGTCTTTCCTTCTCTGACCGCCGTCGGCTGCCGCAGTCTTTCCTTTGTTGTCCGCAAGATGGGACTTCGCCGACGGGTTGTCCGCAAACCGCCGCCTCTATCCGGATAAACCGCTATGACCGCTCAATCCCCCATCCAAATCGCTGCCCTGACCGGCGGACTGGAAACCGCCTCCACCCGCTTTCGCGTCCGCCAGTACATCCAGCCCCTGAGCCGATTCGGCATCACCGTCACGGAATACATCCCCCGCTGGGGAGAAAGCTGCGGCCTGCCCAGTCCATTTAAGATGGCCGCCCGAATCCCCGCCCTGTTCCAATCCCGCCGGGCCGACCTCATCTGGCTCAGCCGGGAGCTGGTGCAGGGCTATGCCACCTTTGAGCGGCTTCTGAAGCGTCCCCGCATTCTCGATGTGGACGATGCGATTTGGCTTCGCCCGCCGCTGGGCCGCCTCGGTCAGCCCTGGGTCGCCCGCGGGATGGATGCCGTCATTGCCGGCAACGATTACCTGGCCGACTACTACAGCCGCTACTGCCGAAGCATTTTCGTTGTTCCGACCGGAATCGACACCCGGCGGTTTACACCGAAGCCGGCTTCCGACGAATCCCCCGAGCCGTTTGTCATCGGCTGGACGGGTCTGCGCTCCAACTACAAATACCTGCGCCCCATTGAGCCGATTCTCCGGCGATTTCTGGATGCACACCCGGACAGCCGCCTGATGCTGATTTCCAATGCACCCTGGAAATCCGACCTGATTGCACCCGAACGGATTGACTTTCATTTCTGGAACCCCGTGGACGAAAGCCGCCTGCTTCACCGCATGACGGTCGGCCTGATGCCCCTTCCGGATGACCCCTGGACGCGAGGCAAATGCAGTTTCAAAATGCTTCAGTACATGGCGGCGGGTCTGCCCGCCGTGGTCTCTCCCGTCGGAATGAACCGCCAGGTCCTCGAAAAAGGGGATGTCGGCTTGGCCCCCCAAACCCCGGACGAATGGTACGACGCCCTCGAAGTCCTCTATCAGAATCCCTCCCTTCGGCAGGCCATGGGCCGGGCCGGTCGACGGGTTGTGGAACAATTCTTCTCCACTGAAATTCTCACCGAACGTCTGGCGGAAATCTTCCGTCTTGTCCTCGGAAGCGGCAAAACTCCGCCGCATCATTGAGCGGCCGTCCTGCCGCCGGCACCCGCGGCAAGGGTCCGCAGAATCTTCTTGTACTGTTCGGCCAGCTCCGAAATGTTGTGATGCCGCCGAACATACCCCAGCCCGTTTTGCCCGATTTCCAGATAGCGCTGCCGCTCCAGCAAAAAGGCAAGCCCTTTGACCAGCCGCTCCATCGACCCGCCGCAGGCCAGACCGCACTGGCGGCTTGTCAGAAACTGGTCCGGATTGACCTGCCAGGACAAAATAGCGGTGCCGGCCGCCGCCGCCTGAATGAACGTATTCGGAAAGCCCTCGGCATCCGAGGTATTCACGAAAACCTTGGCGCCGGCAAAAAAACGCCCCAGTTCAAAAAAATCGACATCCGGATAGAACCGCAGGTTGGGTGTCGATTCGGCCTGCCGGCGCAGCGCTTCATACTCCGTATCACCGGTGGCCGGCCGGCACACCATCACAAACGATTCCTGCGGAAAATGCCGGGCCAGCTCCACAAACCGCTCCGGATGCTTGAAATCCGCCGAACGGCCGACCCACAGGATAAAGGCCTTCTGCTGTTCGGCCGGCTCCGTCAGACGCTGTCCGTTCGGCATCACAACAGACTCGGCGCCCGCCGCCTTTCGGAGCTGCTCCTGGTCCTGGCGATTCTGAACAAACACACAGTCGGCCCTGCGCAGCACCCGGTAAAACAGACGCCCCAACACCGGATGCTCGGCCCGATAGGTTCCGTCACATTCGTACTGATGGGCCGTTCGGTACAGAAACCGCCGTCCGTGCACACGGCAGAAAGCATACACCAGCGGCACACCCGGCGAGGCCGTTTCGAGCATATAAAACTGCGCATCGGCTTTCTTGAGAGTCCGCCACAGCCGCCAGGCCGAACAGACCGGATTGCGGCGAAAATCCAAACCGGTCAAAAGCCGCACATTCTCCCGTACCTGCTCGGCGGGCTGCCCGTAATCCGCACAAATAAACGAAACCGAAAAAGCAGGGTCCTTGGCCAGCTCCGTCGCCAGCATATACAAATCCACTTCCGCCCCGCCGTAATAGGTCTTGACCGACGGGTCAAAGAGACCGTAGGCCTTCGGACAGACAAAACAAATGGACAGATTCGCTTCTTCGGTTTTCACAAACGCCTTTCCCGACTGCCGCCGTCGGACCGGCGGCACAGCCGTTCAAAAAGTTCCAGATATTTTCGAGCAATCCCCGGCCAGGAAAACTCCGCCGCCCGCTGCCGCGCCTTCTGCGAAAGACTCTGCCGAAGCGGCTCATCGGCCGTCAGCTTCATCAGGGCCGCCCGCAGTCCCTCCGCATCCCGGGGCCTGACATAAACAGCCGCCTCGCCGGCCGCCTCCGGACAGCCCCCCGCATCCGAGGTAATCACCGCACAGCCCGCCGACATCGCCTCCAGCAGCACCGTCGGAAAGTTCTCCGCCTCCGAAGGAAAAACAAAGATCGAGCTGGACGCATACAAGTCCTGAAAACGCTTCTCCTGCCGGTCCAGCCATCCGTGAAAATAAATCGGAGTTTTGGACCCTTCGGCCAGGGCCCGCAGGGTCGGCAGATACGGGCCGTCTCCGACGATGTGCACCGGCCAGCCCAGCGCTGTGTTTTTCACCGCTTCAATCAAATATTGAATGCCCTTGCCGGGCAGCAGACGGCAGCAGGCAAGAATCTGCGCCTTCTTGGGCCCCGGCGGCCCGAAAAATCCGCTGTCAATCCCGTTCGGAATCACCTGCACATCGACCTCCGGACAGTGCCGCTGCAGAAGATGCCGAAGCGAACCGCTGGGGCTGACCAGCTGATCAGCCCGCCGCACAATCCGGCGCCAAAACGGATGCAGAATCTGATGGGCCCAACGGAACCGGTCGGGATTGTGTCCAGGCACATCGCTTCCGTGGGCGGTTATCACCAGCGGACAGCCGGTCTTTTTTTTCACCCAAACCCCCAGCGGGCCGGTCGGAAAAATAAAATGCGTATGAATCACATCATAGCGATTTGCGCCGAGCAGCCGACGAATGGTCGGACGAGCCCCGACCAGATACGAAGCCATCTCCGGAATCCGGCACAAATCCGGTCGGCGGCGAAAGGCCGGAACCCGATAAACCCTCACGCCGTCGATTTCGTCCAAAACCGGCAAATCCCCAAACCGCATCGTCACCACATCCGTGCTGTGGCCCAGCCGCACAAACTGACGGCACAGCTCCAGCGTCACCGGAGCGGCGCCGCCGCCGATAGGAGGAAATTCATAATTTAACGTCAGGATATTCATTCCGTCCGCCGGCTCTCCTGCAGCACTACTCTTTCGTTTTTCGCTCCAGCAGCACATGACTGTAGGGCGAAGAAACCTCCTGCACAATCCGGTAGTGCGTCATCACATAGTCCCGCAGGGGCTTCATCGCATCAAACCGCCGGGCCTCCTCCGCCCCGAACTGCCTTTCGAGAAACGCCCGCCAGGATTGTTCATACGTGCCGAGAACCGTCGGGTCCGACGGGACAAATGCCGGCATCTGTCCGGCCTGTCGGCTTGGCATCACCGGCCACAGCTCCAGCGGCGGCCGGTCAAACGGAAAATGCCGCTTGCGGCTGTCCACCAGAAAGGCCGGCGGCTGCTTCTCAAAGCATTCGATCAGATGCAGAACAAACCCGGCCAGACGCTCCGGCGGCAGAATATGCATCCCCTGCTCAAACGCACTGGGCGTCGGGGCCAGCCGCTGCGCCCGCACATAAATTCCCGGATACCACCCCCAGACATAGATGCGGTCCTGCGGACTCGAATGCGTTCGAATGTAGTCGCCGATTTTTTCCCACAGCCCGATTTGTTGCGGCTCCTGAAAGGCCTGCACATAGCCGCGCTGGCGTATCGGCTGCCCCGTCCGGGGGTCCTGATAGGGCTGCCCGGAATAGGGGCTCTTCGAATAGCCGAACACCAGCGGCCAGACCATCGCCGTCATTCCCAGCCCGGCCGCCGCCGCTCCTATCCAATAGACAAGACGAAACGTGCTTTGCCGCATCCGGCGAACATACAGCCACACAGCATACGCCCCTGTCATCGCCCCGGAGGCACACAGCGGCAGATAATACTGTTCATACGAATGCGGACTAATCCACACAAACGCCGTATCCAGCAGCCACCAGAGCCCCAGCAGCCAGATGATTCGCTCCGGAAGCGGAACCGGCCGCACCTTGCGGAGTTTCACAAGAAACCGAACCAGGGCCGCCCCCAGCGAAACCAGCGCTGCGGCTATCGGCAGACCCACAGAGGCATAATAGCGCAGGACAATCGGCGTCTGCCGGGAAAGAGGAAACACCCGCCGGCTGTCAACCACATACGGCACATCGGCCCCGACGGAGCGAATAATCGAACGAATCTGCCCGGACACCCAGTACCAGCTGTCCAAAGAAATCTTCACAAAAGCAAGATTCAGCAGATACGAACGCACATCATTCGGCTCGCTGCCGTCGGCCTGATAAACCAGAACCGAACCAACCGCCGCCGCAGCTGTTATAGCAATAAGACCCGCCGCCCAAACGAACGGACGCACCCGACGGAACAGCTCAGCCGCCCGCGGCAATACAGAGGTCCGCCGAATCCCCCAAACCGCCAGAACCGCCGCATCCGCCAACACAACCGTTCGCAAAACCAGCACAGGAAAACTGTTCCACAGCCAGCCCGCCTGACGCTGCCAGAAGAAAAACAGCGCCAGCGGAAGAAGGCCCGCCGCCGTCCCCGCCAGCAGCAGCCCCAGTTCCTGCTGAAAACGGCGAAATCCGATTTTCCCCCACAATGCCCTCCCCAGAAAGTAAACCGCAAAGGCCGCATCGACCGACAGCCCCGTTGCCTTAAAATAATACGGCCAAATCAGTGCCGCTCCCGTCAGAACCAGCCAGACTTTCCGGCCGGTCTGCTCATAAAAAATCCACAGGCACACCGACAGCACCATCATCGCAATCATATACTGCTCTTTGGTGTTGCCGAATTTGGCCAGATGCGGGGAGGACAAATAAGCGGCCGCCGCCGTCACGGAAAAAATCGCCGCCGTCGTCCCGTACAGCAAACGCACCGCCCAAAACATCGCCGTCAGGGCCAGCCCCTGCAGCAGGGTCTGAATAACCTGCGGACCGGTTTCATTGAACCCGAAACAGGCAACCCCCAGAACATTGACCAGCAGCGTGCCGGGCTGAGCGGACGGGACTTCATCGACCCCCAGCCGTCCTCCCTGCAGAAGGTGAGCCGCTGAATAGACATACGCCCCGCTGTCAAAGGGGTCATCCTGACGAAATTCGAGATACTTGCCCGCCGCAAAAAACAAAACCGCCGGCAGCAGTCCTGCCGCGAGCGAAACAAAATACAGCCCTTTTCCGCCTGTTTTTGCTCCGGCAGCCGCAGCCGCCGTTTTCCTCCGCCGTTCGGCCCGCATCGCCTTTACCCCTTGACCTCTTGGGCGGACCCCGTCGGCTCCAGAATCCGTTCAATCACATAGGTCGGGCGGTCCTGCGATTCATGATAGGTCCGCACCAGAATCTCCGCCAAAAGCCCCATCAGAACAAACTGAACCGCCGTCGTCATCAGAATCAGCGAAACAATCAGCAGCGGATTGCGGTTCATCGAATACTGCTGCACCAGCTTCATATACAGCACCACCGCACCGCAGACAAACGAGCCGAGCAGACAAATCATTCCCAGACCCCCGAACACGTAAATCGGCTTGGTGGAAAAAGAAGACAGAAATTTAATCGTAATCAAATCCAGCAGAACCTTGAAGATTCGGTTCAGGCCGTACTTGGTCTTTCCGTGCAGCCGCGGCCGGTGATTGACGACAATCTCGGCAACCTTTTCGCCGCTCCAGCGGGCCAGAGCGGGAATGAACCGATGCATCTCGCCATAGAGGCGAATGTGTTTGAGCGATTCCGCCCGATAGGCCTTCAGCGTGCAGCCGTAATCATGCAGCCGCACCCCTGTAATCCGTCCGATGAGCCCATTGGCGATCCGGCTCGGCAGCGTCCGCGTAACCGTATTGTCCTTGCGCTCTTTCCGCCAGCCGGAGACAATGTCATAGCCCTCATTCAGCTTGCTGAGCAGACGCGGAATATCCGCCGGGTCATTCTGCCCGTCGGCATCCATCGGAATAATCACCCGTCCCCGCGCATACGTAAAGCCGGCACTCAGCGCCGCTGTCTGGCCGAAATTGCGCCGAAATCGGATAATCCGCAGATGGGGCTGCGTTTTCTGAATCTCCTGGAGGATTTCAAAACTCCGGTCGGTGCTTCCGTCATCGACGGCCAAAATCTCATAGGTCAGCCCCAGTCCGGAAAGAACGGCAGCCAGCTCCCGATGGAGAGATTCCAGATTCGGTTCCTCATTATAAACCGGAATCACAATCGACAAATCCAACGTGCGCTCTTCCATATCGGGCCGATTATACCTGTTCCGCATTTGGGAAACCAGTGTTTTTGCCGTCTATTGTTTCCTGGCTTTATCGGCTTTTTGCAGCGCCGGATTTGCTTTTTGCCGGTCAAGGCTGTATTTTAGAGATATTCAACCTGAACGAAAAATCGCGATGTCCGATAAAACATGTCAACGATGGCTGTTTTGGTTTGCTGCACCGGCTTTGTGCCTGGCCGTCGGGTGCGGTCAGCCCGGAGGGCCGCGAAGCCGGCTGGGCTCGTTTTTCGGAGCACCGGGGGGAATCTATTTTCCGGAGCCGGACCAGCTCGGCAAACACAATTATCAGTCCCCACGCAGGGAAAAGGTCGGAATGGTTTATACCTGCCGGGGCGGCTTTATTGACATCGGACATGTTCGGGAGGCCTCCGACCGAACTTTATATTTACAGCGACTGCTCTACGAAGCCATAATGGACGAAAAAACGCAGGTTTCCTATCGCGTGATTGAACCGTCCCGCTATACCGCCCTCATTGCCTATCCGCCCGGCTGGCATACCTTTTCTGAAGAAAAGAAAAAGGCCCTTGCCTTTGAAGCATCCGTGCGAATGGCGCAAACCTTCACGCACTGGAGCCTGGTCTGGCACGAAATCCTTACCTGGTTCGGGTTTGCCTCCAGCGGAATTTTCTCCGAACACATCTCCGCCTTCTCGTGGGAGGACACGTACTCCGACCTGCTCGGCATTTCTCTGGCCGGGCACGTGATTCGTTCGAAACAATCCTACAACAAAGGAATGACCGAAGCGCTCCAGCGTGCCCTGGCCCATCTGGAGGTCCAGCCCGCCTCTGTCGCCAGAGAAGCGGCCCGTCAGATTGAAGGCAAATGGTACAGCGGCGGATTCTATTTCTTCGTAGAAATGAAAAAACGAAATTTTGCCACCGGGCTCGGCTTTCGACCCGTCGTCCCGCTGCTGGTGCCCGGAATCTGCCCGGATGCCATCCCTTCGCCTCTGCCGGCCCCGTTGCTGCCCTCTCCGACACCGGAAGGATTTGAGGCCGACCTGCTGATTTATCCGGTGGAAACTGAACGATGGAAAATCTACCGCATCTTAAATCTTGAGCCCGAGATGCCTATCCGGCCGGCTCTGCACTTCCCGCCGCTTCTGGAGGAAATCCGAAGCCAGGCCCAGCCCCGTTCCAGCCTCACCTGTCGAAAATCCGCCTCCGGATAAATGAACGGCTCAAAACTGTGCTTCCCTGCCTGCCCAAATCCCCTATATTCACCTTTTAATCTATGACAATCCTATACTGCACTATAAGATTATCATATACTTTTGTTTCCAATTAACAACTGATAAATAACAGAGTATGTCTGGAATGGCCGCCGTGCACTGCAGAAAATTGATTTTCTTGAGTTAAAAAACTCTGCGTTTCCGTCCTAATTTTTTTCAGGAAGCTGCACCGGCGGCGGCAGGTGTTTTGGAAACCTTCTCATCCGCCGGGGCCCCTTTGCCCCGAAAGACAATCACTTTGGTGGGGCACTTTTGACGGGCCGTTTCCGTCGCCTCACTGGGCTGATAGCGGGCATAATCCATCCGGGCCAGATTGTCCTTGACCGCAAACAAATCGCTTTGACGGGCACAAAGCCCGCACCCGATGCAGCCGACGGCACACATCGACCGCGTCGTCTTGCCGTTCTCCCGGCTGCTGCAGGCCACCGTGAGCATCGGCTCGTGCGTGAAAGGCACCATCTCAATCAAACCGCGCGGACAGCCCGCCACGCAGGCCCCGCAGCCGGTGCACTTGTCATAATCCACCACCGCCAGGCCGTTGACAATATGAAGGGCGTCAAAGCGGCACCGCTGGACACAGTCGCCGAAGCCCAGACATCCGAACGCACAGGCCTGCACATTCGGCTGGGCATTCGCACTGGTGCATCCCTCGATGCCTCGGTAGGCGGCATAAAACGTCTTGTCCTCCCGAACCGCCCGGCAGTGCACAATCGGACGCTTCGGAGCACTCCCCTCAGAAATCTGAAGATTCAGTACCGCCGCAATCTTCGCCGAGGTCGCCGCCCCGCCCGGCGAGCAGCGCCCGATCAGCGACGCATCGGCCGCCACGGCTTTGGCATAAGAGGCACAGCCCGCAAAGCCGCACGCCCCGCAGTCCACCTTCGGAAGCACCGCGTGAATCTGCTCAACCTTCGGGTCCGTCGCCACCTTCAGTTTGATGCTGGCCGCCAGCAGCACAGCGGCAAACACAACCCCCAGCCCCGCCAGCAGCAGGGCCGACAGCCCAATCACCTGCATTCCCGTTGCAGCTATCATACATTCGTTCCTGTCATTTCCAAACCATCCGCCGGCGGCCGACGCCTTACCGAATCATTCCGGCAAATCCCATAAACGCCAGCGTCAGCAGCCCCGCCGTAATCAGCGTAATCGGCGCCCCCCGAAGCACCGGCGGCACATCCGCCAGCTCCAGATTCTCCCGGATTCCCGCCATCATGCAGATGGCCAGCGTAAAGCCCAACCCCGCTCCGATGCTGAGCACCACCGCCTCCGGCAGATTGTCAATCCCCCACAAATTGATAAACAGACACATGCCCAGAATCGCACAGTTGGTCGTAATCAGCGGCAGAAAAATCCCGAAACTGTCATACAGCACCGGAAAGAACTTCCGCACATACATCTCCACCAGCTGCACGGCCCCGGCAATCACCAGAATAAAGCACACATACCGCAGCACATCCAGCCCGTACGGCATCAGCACCAGATGGTCAATCAGCCACGTGAGCGTCCCCGCCAGCGTCACCACAAAGGTCACCGCACAGCCCATCCCGAACGCCATATCAATCCGCCCGGAAACCCCCAGATACGGACAAATCCCCAGAAACTTCGTAAAGACCAGATTGTTGACAATCACAATCCCCAGAAAACCGAGCAGCAGGGTTTCAAAGGTATGCATCAGAACACTCCCTTCATTCAGGCCCGTTTTTCGGTCAGGAGTTTCACGCCGCCCAGCATCAGTCCCAGCGTCAGAAACGCCCCGACGGGCATCGCCATTCCCGCCATACGAAACAGCGGCACCTCCGGCAGAGTCAGCAGGGTCACTTTGTGCCCGAACTCAAAAACAATCTGTCCGGTCGCCAGCAGCTCCCGAATCAGCGCCAGGATGGTCAGGGCGCCGGTAAATCCCAGCCCCATCCCGACGGCATCGGCCAGACTGACCAGCAGCCCGTTCTTGCTGGCACAGGCCTCCGCCCGGCAGATAATGATGCAGTTGACGATAATCAGCGGAATATACGGCCCCAGTTTGGCGCTCATCGCCGGCTGATAGGCCTTCAAAAACAAATCCGCAATCGTCACAAACGTCGCTATCGTCAGTGTAAACATCAGAATCCGAAGATGCGGCTTGAGCAGATTGCGCATCAGACTGACCACCAGATTGGACCCGATCAGCACAAAAATCACGCTGGCCCCCATCGTCAGGGCCGCCTGCACGCTGGTTGTCACCGCCAGCGTCGGACACATCCCCAGCAGCAGCCGCAGCACCGGGTTTTCCTGCCACAGCCCCGCCAGAAACGTCCGAGTCAAATGGGTCTGATTGTCCGCCATGCTTAGTTCCTCAGCAAACCCTGTTCCTGCAGCGCCGTCCGCACCGCCGAGACATACCGGTTCAGAATATCCACCACCGCCTGGCTGGTCACCGTCGCTCCGCTGATGGCCACAATTTCGCTGTCAATCCGCTCGGCATCGCCGGTCTTGACCAGCGTCAATGTCTGGGCCGGGGCTCCGACAAACTGTTTCTGATAAAACCCGCCGGGAATCGTGATTTTATCCCCGAAGCCGGGCGTCTCATTGCTGCTGAGCACCCCGAAGCCCGCCAGCTTCTCAAAACCGGCATCCGCCGCCACCACCAGTTTAATCTTGTCGGCAAACCCCGACCCTTCGCACACAAACGCCCAGCCGACGCGCCGCCCCGAATCATCCACGGCCCGGTAGACTTCCACCTGAACCGTCTTGCCTTTGCCCGCATCGACAGGAATCTTGGATTCAATCGGCTCAAACCGTTTCGCCTCCGGGAGCATCCCGCCGGCCAGACGCGTAAACTTTTCCACCTCGTTGCGGGCGATTCGCGGGGCCCAGGCGGTATCGGCTATCGCCAGCAGCACACCGAAAATCAGCGACGAAACCAGCAGCAGCCAGCTTTGTTCCCAAAAAAATCGCAGTTTAGACACGGGGCTTGCCTCCCACCGGCGCCGTATGACAGAGCCGGTCAATCAGGGGCGTGAAGGCATTCATAATCAGAACGGCATACATCACGCCCTCCGGATACTCTCCTGCCGTGCGAATCAGCATAATCAAAAGTCCGACGCCCGCCCCGAAAATCCATTTGCCTCGAACGGAAAGCGGAGCCGTCACCGGGTCCGTTGCGATAAAGAAGGCCCCCAGCATCAGCCCGCCGCCGAACAGATGAAAATCGGGCCGGACAAACACCTCGGGCTTAAACAGCCAGCCGACCCCGGCAAAAATCCCCGCCGACAGCAGCACCGCCAGCGGAATATGATACGTAATCGTCCGGCGAACCAGCAGATACAGGCCGCCCAGCAGCAGCGCCGCCGCGGAGGTTTCCCCGATGCAGCCGCCCACCTGGCCCCAGAACGCCGCCTTCAGCTGACTGTGCACCTGTTCGGCCTTTGCCTGTCCCTTCAGCGCCATCTTGCTCCAGGCCAGCGGGGTCGCCTGCGTGACAGCCTCTACATTCGACGCCTGCACCGTCGGCATCGCCGCATCCAGCGTGGCCGGCACCGTCCAGGTCGTCATCGCCGCCCCGAACGAAGCCGTCAGAAAGGCCCGCGCCGCCATCGCCGGGTTAAATACGTTATTTCCCAGCCCCCCAAAGAGCATCTTGACAATCACAATGGCAAACACGCTGCCGATGACCGCCACGCTCAGCGGCACCGCCGGCGGCAGCGACAGCGCCAAAATCACCCCGGTGACCGCCGCACTCAAATCCCCCAGCGAATTCGGCCTGCGGCGCAGGCGATTGCAGACCCATTCGCTCAGCAGACAAACCGCCACACAAACTGCTATCACAAGCACGGCGTGAAGCCGGAAAAACACCGCCGCCGCCAGCATCGCCGGCACCAGTCCAATCAGCACGTCCGCCATGACACGGCGGGTGGTCAGATTCTGACTCGTATGCGGAGCCGGTGAAACAATAATTTGGCTTAACATGGCTTTCTGGTTCCCGTTTCTATCCCAGCCGCTTCTTTTCCCGGGCCTTCAGCAGTTTGCCCGTTTTGATATACCCCGACAGTTCAATATGCGCCGGACAGACATAACTGCAGCTGCCGCATTCGATGCAGGCGCTCAGATAATACTGCTCGGCCCGGTCCATCCGGAAATGCTTGACGGCATGCGCAATCCGGGTCGGATTGAGTCCTTCCGGACAAACCATCAGACATCGGCCGCAGCGAATACACGCCGTCTGCTGACGGACATACTGGGCCTCCGTCACATCCTCCCGCGTCAGCACCGTCAGCGCCCCGCAGGTTTTGGTCAGAGGCGTGCTCATATCCGCAATCGCAAAGCCCATCATCGGCCCGCCCAAAACCACCTTGGCCGCCCGCTCCGTCAGGCCCCCGCAGTGCGCCAGCAGGTCCTGTACGCTCATCCCAATCGGCACATAATAATTGCCCGGACGCGCAACCGCCCGTCCCGTCACCGTTACCACCCGGTGCGTCAGCGGCTTTTGAAAAACCACCGCCTCGGCAATCGCTGCACAGGTCGCCACATTCAGCACGCACACCCCGATTTGCGGCGGAATCCCGCCGGTGGGAACCTGCTTGTCCAGAACGGCCCGAATCAGCTGCCGTTCCCCGCCCTGCGGATATTTGGTCTTCAGCACAACAATCTGAATATCTTCCGAACATCGGCAGCGCGACAAGACCTGCTCAAAGGCCTTCACCGCTTCCGGCTTGTTGTCCTCAATCCCAATCCGGACCGTCTGACAGCCGGCGGCGCGGGCCGCCAGGCGAATCCCCGCCAGAATCTGCCGGGTCCACTCGAGCATAATCCGGTAATCGCAGGTGATATACGGTTCGCACTCGCAGCCGTTGATAATCAGCGTATGCTTGGGCATCGCCGGATTCGGCTCGACCTTAACGCGGGTCGGAAAACCGGCCCCGCCCATCCCCACCAGCCCCGCTTCCTGAATCGCATTGCAAATCTGCTCCGGTGAAAAGGAGCCGGGGTCAAACTCCTCCCCAAACCGTTCCGGCTGCGGCTGCCGCGGCGGGTTGTCCTCCGGGTTGACCTCCAGATATACCGCCATCGTCCGCCCGATAACCGGATGCGAGGCCAGCGCAATGTCCTTCACCACGCCGTTGACCGGCGAATGAATCGGCGCCGAGACATATGCATCCGAACGGCCGATCGGCTCTCCGAACGCAACAGCCTGCTTCTTTTGAACCAGCGGCTTGCACGGCGCTCCGATGTGCTGAACCAGCGGCAGAACAAGCTGACGCGGTGTCGGAACCGCCTCAATCGGACAGGACTCCGTATAATGCTTATTCTCCAGCGGATGAACTCCGCCCTTAAATGTCTTTTTCCCCGTGAAATTCATCTTGTTTTTTCCCGGAACCGATGCAGCGTTTTGTCCAGCTCGGAACGGCCAGCCGAACCGCCGCCGCCGTCAAAATCCCGAAAACCGCCGACAGCAGAAAAACCGCCGCCGTACGAAGCGGCGGGTCCTCGATTTGACCTTTCATCCAGATGTCCAGCCCCGCCGCAGAAACCGCAAAAACAATTAGCGGAGCCAAAAAAATCAAAATGGACTTCCAAACAACCGACGGCCCCTTTGCCTTCCCGAGGGCTTCATAAACAGATTGGCAGTCTCTTTGCAAACCGCAGCGGCGGCACGCTTCATCCATCGCTGTATCTTTCCGAAAATACTATAAAGGATTCTTATATACCCTTGTCCACTGCCTGCCGCAAGAAAAAATTTCAGCCCGCCGAACCCCGCCGGAACCTACCACAAACCGTCCGGCTTGAATCCGCCGACCTCCAGAATCCGCGAAGGAGATTCCGGCATTCCCGTTTTGGACGACAGATACGCCGCCTCCAGAACCGCCATCGTCCGCAAATCCGTCTCCGGCGGCGGAAACAGCAGCCGCTGGGGATTTTCCAGATGCCCCAGATACATCTCCCAGAATCCCCGCGCCCACGCCGACGGCTCTGCACAAATCCGCCGCCGCTCCAGAACCCGACCGTCATGCCCGCAAACCGTCAGCTGCTCACGCTCCAGTGTAACAAAACGCTCCTTCCCGCATACCCGCAGATACTCCGCAGGCGGTCCGAGCGTGCGGCTGGCCGAAATCTCCGCAATCAGCGAATCCGAAAACCGCATCACCGCCGCCGCCGTATCCTCCGTGGTGCTCAGCCGCTGCTGACGGTCCGGCGCCTGACTGCACCGCTGCATATACACCTGCTGCGGCAGGCCGAAATGAAGCAGCAGACAGTCCAGTAGCCAGTAGGTATTCTGAATCAGAACGCCCCCGCCGGCCAGCGACGGGTCAAACCGCCATCGGTCCTGCGGCTCCGAAAGGTCCTGCGGCACCCGGCAGACCAGGGAAATCAAATGCCAGTAATTAACATCCTCCCGATCGGCGGCCTCTCCGAAAATCTGCAGCAGCGGATGAAACCGCTGCGGTTCAATAACCACAAAATGCCGTCCCTGTCGGTACGCCGTTCGAATCCACTCGGAGGCCTGTTCAAACGAAAGTCCGGCCGGAGCCGTCTTAAACACTGTACACTGCTTTTCAATCGCCAGCGAAATCCATTCCGCACACTGGTACGTAGGCCCCCCCGCCAGAAAAATCTTCGGTCCCGTCTGAACCAGCATCCGCCGGACATCATCATACGCCGTGCATTCAAACCGCCGCGCCGCCGCCCCTGCCCGTTCCGGGTCCAAATCCGCTACACCGCACACCGCAAAACTGTCCTTCAGCGCAAAGGCACACTCCAGCAGCGTCTCTATCTCCTTCGTCAGACCGAACGCAGCGATTTTCAGCGGACGTTCATTCATCGGCTCTGTCCCATGTTCCTGCGGCCTTCCCTGCCTTCCGGAGTCCCGATTCGGTCAGACCCGCAAATTTATACAAAGACTTCGGGCACTGGAAACTGCCGGCACAAATCCCGGACTTCTCGCCCGACTTTTTCAATCACCGACTCGTTGTCCAGATTTTCCGCCACGGTCTTAATCCACAGCGCAATCTGGTCCATCTGCTCTTCTTTCATTCCGCGCGTGGTCGTCGCCGGCGTCCCCAGACGCAGGCCGCTCGGATTGAACGGCGGCGCCGTATCCCCCGGCACGGAATTGTAATTGCACTCAATATGGGCCCGGTCCAGGGCCTTGGCCAGCGGCTTGCCCGCCAGACCTTTGTTCCGCAAATCAATCAGAATCAAATGATTATCCGTGCCGCCGGACACCAGGTTAAATCCGTACTCCAGCAGCCGTTCGGCCAGCCGTTTGGCGTTTTTAACGATTTGCCGGGCGTATTCCTGAAACGAAGGCAGCGCCGCCTCTTTCAGAGCCACCGCCACAGCGGAAATGGTATGCATATGCGGTCCGCCCTGCAGACCGGGAAAGACCGACTTGTTGACCGCCGCCGCATGCTGCTGTTTGAACAGTATCATCCCGCCGCGAGGGCCCCGAAGCGTCTTGTGCGTCGTGGTTGTCACCACATCCGCATACGGAATCGGGCTCATATGAACCCCTCCGGCCACCAGACCGGCAATATGAGCCATATCACAGATGTGATAGGCCCCGACCGCCTTGGCTATCCGGTCAAACTGAGCAAAATCAATCTGACGCGGATACGCACTCGAGCCGGAAATCAGAATCTTCGGACGATGCTCCCTGGCCAGCTGTTCAATCCGGTCATAATCCAGCCGTCCGGTGGCCGGGTCCAGCTCATACTGAACCGACTTGAAAAACTTGCCCGTATAACTGACCTTCCAGCCGTGCGTCAGATGCCCGCCGTGCGGCAGCGCCAGCCCCATAATCGTATCGCCCGGTTCCGCCAGCGCCCCGTAGGCCGCCAGATTCGCCTCCGAACCGGAATGCGGCTGGACATTCGCCCCTTCGGCCCCGAACAGCTCCATCGCACGCCGACAGGCCAGCATCTCAATCTGGTCTGTAAACTGCTGACCTTCATAATACCGCTTGGTCGGATACCCCTCCGAATATTTATTGGTCAGACAGCTGCCGGTGGCCTCTCGAACTGCCTTGGAGACATAATTTTCCGAAGGAATCAGCCGAATCGAACCGGCCTGCCGGGCTTCTTCCCCGCATATCAGTTCGTAAATCTGATGATCCGTTCGTTCCAATGATGAACCCATTCTCAAACTCCAAATGAAATATCCGTTTTTTTAGAAAAGGGTTTTATACCACATCCGCAACCCCTCGACAAGCCGGAACTTCTTGACAAAATGCCCCCGCCGCGGCTACCATACAAAAAAACAGAAAATCGATAGATTCAATCGGGAGAATGTCCATCGAGCCGCAGGAAGACCAGTTTGAGCGCAACCTCGAAAAGGCCCGGGCCTTCTTTAACCGGGCGGAAGAGGTGGCCAGCGCAGACAACTTCGATTATGCCATCGACCTCTATCTGGAGGGGCTTCGGCTCTGTCCGGATGCGCTGGAGGATGGACATGCCCCCCTGCGCCGCCTGGCCCTCATTCGGCAGGCCAAAGGCGGAAAAAAGCCGTCCATTATCGAGAAAGCCAAACGGCTGGCCCCCAAAAAAAACCCGCTCGAACAAATGCTCAACGCCGAATATCTTCTGGCCAAAGACCCGGACTGTCTTGCCTACGCCGAAGATATGCTAAAGGCCTGTGTGGCCGGAGGTTATCATCGAACCGCCGAGTGGATTGCCCAGCTGATTTTCGATGCCAATCGGGCCAGCAGCAAACCCTCTTTGGCGACCTATCTTCTCCTGAAAGACTCCTATGCCCAAATGGGCCTTTACAGCAAAGCCGTCGCCGCCTGCCAGCACGCCCTCGAATTGAAACCAAATGATGACGTCCTCCGCGATGAATTCCGTGACCTCTGTGCACGGATGACAATGGAAGAAGGCAAGTACGGAAAAGCCGCCGACTTCCGCAGCTCCATAAAAAACAAAGAACTTCAGGACCGGCTCCATAGCCAGGAACAGGCCGTCAAAAGCGCAGAATACAAACAAAAAGCCGTCCTCGAGGCCAGAAAACTGGTCAAACAAGAGCCGAGCGTTACCAATATTCTCCAGCTTGCCCAGAGCCTGGCCGATTTGGATACAGAGGAAAGCTGGGCCGAAGTCGTCAGTCTCCTCCAAAACAGTTACGAAAAAACCCGTGATTTCACATTCAAAAGGAAACTCGGGGAACTTCAAATCCGGCGTCTCAAAGACCAAATCCGCCAGCTTCACCGCCAACTGCAGGAAAAACCGGACGATGAGGGTCTCAAAAGCCGCTTTCAAGCCCTTACGGCACTTCTGGATAAAACCGAACTGGAACACTACAAAGAATGTCAGGAAAACTACCCGACCGACTATCAGGTCAAATACGAATACGGCCGATGCCTCCTCAAAAACCACCGCTATGATGAGGCCATCCCCTTCTTTCAGGAGGCCCAGCAAAATCCGCGTCTGCGTCCGGCCGCCCTCGACAAAGCAGGGCTCTGCTTTCTTCTGAAGGGCTGGTTTGAAGATGCGATTGACCTCTTTCAGGAGGCCCTCCAGCAGTGCCCGCCGCATGAAACCGCCCTTGCAAAAGACATAAGGTACAATCTGGCAAGGGCTTATGAAGCCGCCGGCCAAACCGACAAAGCCCTCGAAATCTACCGGAAACTGGCCCAGACCGATTACAGCTTTAAAGATGTCAGCCAGCGTATTGACAAACTGCGTTCCAAAGGCCATAATGGCTGATTCTTTAGGGGCCGGTCTGAAGGCAGGCCGGCGGACAGGAAAACAGTTTTCAGGAGACAAACGTGGCACATTCGTTATCTGCCAAGAAGCGTGTTCGTCAAAACGCCAAGCGGCGGGCCATTAACCGGGCTCGCAAGAGTGCAATTAAGACCCAGACTAAGAAGTTTCTGGCGGCCGTAACGGCTGGAAATACGGAAACTGCTCAGCAGGAGTTTAAGGCGCTGGTGCGCAAGCTGGACAAAGTGGCCTCCACCAGCACGATGCATAAAAATACGGCGGCCCGCATCAAGTCGCGCATGGCCCGCCGGCTCAATCAGATGCAGGTGAAGGCCGGCTGAACCGTCGGCACCGAAGACCCTGCTCTGACGGAAACCCAGAGGCCGTCCGCTGCGACGGCCTTTTTTATCGCAGGCGGCAAAGCTCACGGCTGCGGGGAGAAAACGTATGGCGCATCTGTTTATCAAAGACATCCAGCCCAACCAGCAAATCAACGACATCTACCTGGTCAGCCAGCCCATCCTCCGCAACACCACACGCGGCGACCTTTATATCGCCATGTTCCTGTCCGACAAGACCGGCAAGCTCAACAGCCGAATGTGGCAGGCCACCGAGGAAATCTATCAGCAGATTCCCCCGGAAGGGTATGTCCACATCCGCGGCAAAAGTGAACTCTATCAGGGGGCCCTGCAAATCGTCATCAATGACATCCAGCCGGTGGACCCGTCGAAGGTCAATCCGGCCGACTATATGCCCCGCACGGAAAAAGACGTCGCCCAGATGTACAAAGAAATGCTCGGCATTCTGGCCCAAATCGAGAACGAGCCGCTGCGCAATCTCGTATCGGCCTTTGTGAAGGATACGGAGCTGATGAAGCAGTTCTGCACAGCACCGGCGGCGATGCAGATGCACCACAATTACCTGGGCGGGCTGCTCGAGCACACGCTCAACATGCTCAAGGTTGCCAAGGCCGTTTTTCCGATGTATCCGAAGATTCAGAAGGATTTGGTCATTGCGGCCGTCTTTCTCCACGACATCGCCAAAACACAGGAGCTGTCCTACAAGGTGAGCATCGGCTATACCGACCAGGGACAGCTTTTGGGGCACATTATTCAGGGCTGCCAGATGATTGCCCAGAAGGCCGACAAACTGGCCCAGGAGGGAAAACCCGTCCCCCAGGAGATTCTGGACAACCTGCTGCACATCGTCATCAGCCATCACGGCCTGCCGGAGTTTGGAGCGGTCAAGGTACCCGCCACGCCGGAGGCCTTTATGGTCCACTACATCGACAACCTCGACGCCAAGATGAATCAGACCACCACGCTGATTGAAAACGACCCGGGCGAGGGAAACTGGACCTCCTACCAGAAATCCCTCGAAACCAAACTCTACCGCAACCGCGTCCTCGAAACGGAATGAACCGCTCTCTTTCCCCCCAACGGCAGGAAAAAAACACAACAATCGAGTTCATCCTTCTCCATCCCCTTTTGAGGACTGGAAGCACCCCTTGGGGGCCCAGAAAACGAATCTTGACTCTCATGCAAAATGATTGTATCAGTCGGGTTTCTTCAATATCATTGTGAAGCAGCCTAATCTTATGGAGACCAAAACAATGGCAGAAAACAGTCAAAACGAGAAGGCTCTCAAAAAAAAGGGGGCGGCGCAATATTTAGGAATCAGTTTGATTGTCTTCGGTATTGTCTTCAATCCATGGCTTTTGGAATGGCTGTTTCCTTCCTACATCGGAGACAGTCTGAAAGCATCAAATAAAATTCTGATTGGATTCTTTCAAATTGTTTTTCTTTTTTTTGGCTTTTTATTCTACCGAAGCCGTACCTCCAAAGATGTCAAGCGGGCTTATTTCTCCGTTGTCCTTTTGTTTTTGATGATTCTTTTTGTTGAGGGAACACTGCATCTGGTCAGTTGGTTTGTCCCCTTTGCTTCCCTGAATAATCCCAACCAGATGAAACCCATCTACCTTCTCCCGTACTATCAGGACCAGGAGTGGGCCCGACAATTTACGGAGGAACTGACTGCATACGGAAAAAGTATAGAATTTGCGCCTTATGTTAATGTAACCAGAAAAAATTTTCATGGGATGCATATTAATGTAAACGAAGACGCCTGCAGAAAAACCTGGAATCCATCATCCCCGCCGGAGCCTAATTCAATTGTAATCTTTATGTTCGGCGGCTCCGCCCTTTTTGGATACGGTTCTCGTGACGAACGCACCATTCCATCCGTATTCTCCCAGCTAATAAATCAGAATCCTTCGGGGCGCTATTATGTATACAATTATGGGCAGTTTGGGTACACTATACAGCAGGAAATTGTGAAGCTTCTTCTCCTGCTCCGGGAGGGAAAACGGCCTGACTATGTCATTTTTTATGACGGTGTCAATGAAGTCACACAGGCCTATCACACAAGGAAAGCCGGCTCAACCAAAGAAGAAGAGCAAATTCGGCAGAAAGTGGCTTATCGTTATCCATCCCCCCTTGAACATTTCTTAATCGGAATAGAGGAGGGTTTTTATAAATATTCCGCTATCGGTTCATTGCTTCAGGAGATTACCCGTCGGATTGACAACGCAGTGACTTCCGACTTTCCTAAAGATGAAACAGCGGCCAGGGAGTTTGCAGAGCAAATTGCTGAAAATTACTTAAAATCATATTCTTTGCTCGATTGCCTCTCGGTTGGTTTTGGTTTTCAATATTTATGCATATGGCAGCCGGTAATTTTTACGGAAGGTCCTTTGATAGAGAAAGACTCCGACTTCCGGGATCCTGTAAATCTTAAAAACGAAAAAAGAAAAATGCTGTATCTATATACTTACGAACTGATGCGTCAGAAAAAGTTAAAAAACTTTGTTGATTTGAGCGGCAGCCTCTCGGATCGCAAAGAACCTCTTTTTATTGATCTGTGCCATTTAAACGAAAATGGGGACAAGCAGATGGCCCAGAAAATATATACCGTTTTCAAGGAAAAATTTCTGCAATAATAAAATAATAACTATTACAAAAAACAGGGATAGCTGCCGTTTTTTTCAATAACACGCATCCGGCATCCAATTCACTCCCTGTTTTAAAGTCGGCCGATTGAAGGAAATCCTCCACCGGCTTCTATTCCTTGAACCTTTTGCTTCTCCCGAGGGTTCTGATCATCCTCCTTCACTACCCATTAACCGCAAACACAAAACCCAGAGAAAAGAAACGCCTCTCCCCTTTTTTCTGATAACTGGTCACTGATAACTGATGACTGTTGCCTTCCATCCGCTGGACGCTGGTTTCCGGTTGCTGGAAGCTGTCCTTTATTCTGAATTTGTCCCTTCCCCAATCTGCGAAATCCGTGGTTAATAAGAACGGTTTCCCTTTTTCTCCTTTGCTCCGGTTTATCCATTTTTTCTGAAATGCTCACGGTCTTTGAATCGTCTAATACAGTGTCTGTTTCGTAAAAAAGAAAAAGCAGATATTTTGTATTCGACAGAATACAGAGGGGATATGTCATGAATACAGAATCTTATTCTGATTATTCACCGACAGAACTCATCGTTCGGCACCGCAGTCTGCTTCTGCTGTACGGCCTGGCAATCTTTTTTGACACCATCAGCACCATTCATTTTATGCATCGGGGGGGCGTGGAGCTGGAACTGCACCCCCTGGTTCGCTGGGGTTCGATTATCTACGGCCCTGTGGCGGGCCCGCTGCTGTTTGCCTTTCTCTTTAAATTCCTGGCCGGTCTAATCATCCTCTTCTATATCCGACGGCTGGCCCCCTCGATTCTGCGGCTGGCCGCCTTCATATCCGTCCTGGCCGGCATTCTGAATCTCTGGGGGGAATCTCTCCTGATACATTAAAAATTTTTTATCCGTTTCATCCTTTTCTCGGACAGAGGTCCGATAAAATCCGGTGCATGAGCACGGCAGAGCCTTGTTTGCGCTCTTGAAGTTTGCCGGTCCCCCAGCATCTGCGCTGCCGTCTTTGCTCATCTGTTTTGTGCAGGTATAATAGAGTAAGAAACCCTTATAAGGTCCCGTCAAAATGATACTATGGATGCAGGCCCTTGTTGTAGTCATCACCGCGGCAGCTGCCCTGTCTCTGGGCCGCTTTTATTTTGCCCGCACCTATCAGCGGGCCGTTTGGGGAGGATTGGCGGCAATCGCATGGCTCGCATTTGTCCTGACGGCCCATCTGGTACATCTGAACACCACCTACAGCGGGCTTGACTGGGTCGCCGGCTCCCGAAATAAGTTTCTTCTGATCGGTTTTGCCTTGTGTTATGGGCTTCTGGGCCCGATTCCCCACCTGAACCGACCATGGAAAAAGACTTTTACACTGTCTATGCTGATGGTGTTTCTGCTGATTTTCCTCGGTCTGCCGTTTCTTGTCCCCCCGCTGTACAGTCATCGCCTTCGCCGGATGCCGGTTTACCTGGATGAAAACGGGGTCTGCCGGCAGTCCACCTCTTTTACCTGCGGCCCGGCCGCCGCCGTAACTGCCCTGAAAACATTGGGGCTGGAGGCCACCGAATACCAAATCGCTGTGGCCGCGGGTACCATCCCCGCCGTTGGAACCGGAATGTGGGACCTCTGTCAGGGACTGCAAAAACTCTTTGGCCCCGAACAATTGCTGTGCCGCTATGTCCGCACAGAATCGCTGGACGACCTGCCCGACGGACAGGTCATTCTGGCGGTTCTCCGCCAGACGTTCTGGCTGGACCACTGCGTTGCGGTCCTCGACATTACGCCGGAAACCGTCGTGTTTGCCGACCCGAGCAATGGGCTGTGCTCGCTGCCGAGGCGGACGTTCGAGGCCTCCTGGCGAAAAACCGCCCTGGTTCTGGCCCGTCCGGAAAGTCCCCGGGCAGACCTCTGATTCATTCGGTTTTCTCATCCGCCGCTTTCCAACCGCCCGCTTCACTGGTATAATACCCGACAAACTTTGCGCGGAGAAAAGCAATGAAACTGCCGAAAATGGATAATCCCCAGCGGTACAGCGGGTTATATATTGTCGATTTCGGGGACCACAGCGGAGTCGGTTTCCTGGCCGAAGAAGTGGCCGAACTGCTCGAAAGCGAACAGTACGCCCATATTACGATTTATAAGATTCACCGGGCCTTTCCGGACGGGACCCTGGAAATTCGGGGCGTTCGCCGGGAAGTCTTTCAGCTGGAATCCGGGATGTTTTTTTACGCCGCCGATGAAGAAAACGCCCGCCAGGACTACAGCCGTCTGGCCGCTTGTGCCGGACAGATTGAGCCCCCCGCCCGGGCCAAACTCCATTTGGCACAACTGCCGTCCGAACAATATCTTACAGCCCTGATTTATCCGGCGGAATATGAGGAGGAATTCAGCCGATGGCTGCTGGATTGTGATTACAGAACCGCCGGACCGGCGGCAGGCGGCGTCGGACAGGTGGAACTGTATTACCGACAGAACCCTGTCGTTCTGGAACGAACACAGCTCTTTAACAGCCGGTCTGTTGCTTTTCGCGGGCAGGCGCTTTTGGAAGCGGCGAAAAAGGCACTCGTTCGATGAATCCCAAATATTCCCTTAAACAACGGTTTTTCGGGTTGGTCACAGGACTGTTCCTCGGCACGAAAACCCCGCCTGTCGATACTCCAAAAAGCTCTTTTAAGGATTCTGCACAACGAATCGGCGTCCGATTCACGGAACAAATCCGAGACATCTTCCGGAAAAGTTGGCTCAAAATCCGGTAATATTTTCTTTTTTATTGGAAATTTTTCTTGACATCGTCCTATAAAATCCCTACTTTTTACAAAATTTTTTACTGTTTTCTGCGGAGTGAGATTTTTTAGGACAGAGAATGATTTCCGGCGGCGGGTTTATTAAAGAAAAATTAAACCCATAGCCGAAACACTAAAAGCAAGAGTTTTCTCCCCTCCGGAAAACATCAGGAAATCAGGATTTCCTGATGTTTTCTTTTTTTTAACCCTATTTATCGCCGAGCTTAAATTTCGAAATATCCCCGCCCTTTTCGGCAATGTACTGCACATAAACATTCAGCCGGGCTGTCAAGTCGCTGACGGCATTGGTGAGGTTGAGGATGTCTTTCTGAATGGCCTGGGCCTCGCTGCCTGCCTTCTGCGCCAGCGGGATGGCGGCAAACTTTTCCATCAGTTTTTCCAGCTGAGCTTGCTTGGATGTGATTTCGTCCACATACTTCTGGGCTGTCTTTTCGAGGGAAGCCAGGTCCATTTTGGCAGCGGCTTCTTTGAGCTGCTCGATGGAGGAGGTCAAATCAATCCCCGCCGCTTTGGTTGTTGCAGCCCCGGAAGGTGCTGAGGCCGATGATGATTCTTTCTTTGAGCAGCCCCAAACCGCCAGAACAACCGCCGCTGTGAAAATCAGAAATTGTTTCATAAGTGAGTCCTTTCAAAAAAACCAGTATAAGACTATATATATCCAGTATATACGGGCTTTGCCGCAATTCAAGAAAAAAAGAAAAAACATTTTTAAAAAAAGAGCAGGTATGTCCTGAACTAATTTAATTTTTAAAATTAAGGAGGAATTTTTCTTGCAAAATGCTCCGGCGGCCGATATAGTAATTGTAGATTAATGCTCTTTTTCTTTAATACCCTATTCAGCGGGTCAAGACGGATTTGAGTAAATAAGCTTGTTCTATTTATTGAAACCCACGTCTTGCCCAGGCAGATACGATTGTATCTGCCTTTTTTTATGCGCCCCCTGTTCCGGCGATGTCCCCCGCCGCCGTTAAGAAATTCCGTACTCCGTTAAATAAACCGCCAGAAGAATATGCCGCAGTTTGTCATCTGAGAGACTGTCCAGATACGGCTCGGTAAAATCCAGTTTCAGGCGGCCCTTGAAATTCAGCAGCCGATCTTTCAGATCCTGACGGCTTAAGGAAGACACCTCCGAACAAATACTTTCATACGTAATTTGCACACTCATTTTGCATCACTCCGGGTTTTGAACATCCTTTGGATGTATCGTGTTTTCAGGCAGGCGGAATAATCATGCAGACGGAAGAAAAAAGGGGTTTTTCGACCGGAGCCGTCCCTACAAACGCTACAGGTGTTTCGGATGAAAAAAACGTTGTCTATTGCCCCCGGAGATGATACCTTCTGGGCCGATGAGAACCGACTTGTTTGATTACGATTTACCGGAAGAGCTGATTGCCCAAAAGCCGTCCGAGCGGCGGCCGCAGTCACGGCTGCTGGTCCTGCACCGTGCCGACGGACGGCTTGAAGACCGCCATTTTACCGACCTGCCTGACTACCTTCGGCCGGGTGATTGTCTGGTGCTCAATGATACCAAAGTGCTGCCCGCCCGCTTTTTCTGCCGCAAAGCTACCGGCGGACTGCTGGAGGGGCTGTTTCTGGAAGAGACCGCAGACGGATGCTGGAAAGTCCTGCTGAAAAACGCCCGGAAAATTAAAACGGGGGCTCGGCTGACCTTTCTGGACCGCCGGGGACGGCTGTGGCAGGATTTCGAGGTTCTCGAAAAACTTCCCGAAGGGCAATGGGTCATCCGTCCGACTCTGCGGGCGGGTGCGGAAACGATTCTGGAGGTCATCGGCACGGCTCCCCTTCCGCCTTATATCAAACGGCCCGCCGTCCCCGAACACCCCGAAGAAGACCTGGCCCGCTACCAGACGGTCTATGCCCGCAGGCCGGGAGCCGTGGCCGCACCGACCGCCGGGCTTCATTTTGACAAAACCCTTCTGGCCCGCCTGGAAACAATGGGAGTCCGCACAGCGTATCTGACGCTTCATGTCGGGATCGGGACCTTTCGCCCCATTCAGACCGACAATCTCGAAGAGCACACAATGCACAGCGAGCGGTATGAAATCAGCCCGCAGGCGGCCGAAATTATCAATGCGGCAGCCAAAGAAGGCAGACGCATTATCGCCGTCGGCACGACCTCGGTGCGGACCCTCGAAACCGCTGCGGAAAACAGACAGGTCCGTGCGGCCTCCGGACGGACCGATTTATTCATTAGGCCGGGGTATTCCTTCAAAATTGTCGATGCGATGATTACGAACTTTCACCTGCCTCGCTCGACTCTGCTGGCCCTCGTCGCCGCTTTCGCCGGCCTGGAAACGATTCTGGACACCTATCGCCACGCTGTGCGTCAGCGTTATCGTTTTTACTCCTACGGCGATGCCATGCTGATTCTGTAAAAAGGAATCGCACATGACAAGTCTGAGATTTTTGCTGAACCAGACCGCCGCCGGACAGCCGCCCGTCCGCTTTGTTCTTCTGCTGGCCGCGGCGGGGCTGTATCTTTTCTTTCTGTATCAGCGTTTTCGGAAGGGCCGATGGATGAGTGTTCTGATATCTGTATTGAGCGTTGCCGCGGCCGTCTATGTCGGCCTGGCTCTGATGCTTTGGATGTTTCAGCCGCGGCTTGTCTTTTATCCGACGCGGGAGCACGACTGGCGTCCCGAAGAGGTCGGGCTGGCCTATGAACCCGTCAGGATTCACACAGAGGACGGGATTGAACTGGACGCATGGTTCGTGCCTGCCCCAAACGCTTCTTATACCATTCTTTTCTGTCACGGCAATGCGGGCAATATCAGCCATCGGCTTGATTCGCTGCTGCTCTTTCGAGACCTGGGGCTGAATTGTCTGATTTTTGACTACCGCGGGTATGGACGCAGCGGCGGCCGTCCTTCGGAAGAAGGAATGTATCGGGATGCAGCGGCCTGCTGGAAATGGCTTACGGAGATGCGCCGGATTCCGCCGGAAAACATCATTTTGTTCGGACGCTCGCTGGGCGGTTCGGTCGCCGCCAATCTGGCGGCGCGACTGGCCGAACAGACGGGGCCGCAGCCGGCCGGTTTGGTTATCGAAAGTACATTCAGCTCGATTGTCGATATCGGTCGGCACTATTATCCGTGGTTTCCGGTCCGCTGGTTTGCCCGGTTTCGGTTTGATACAGTCCAGGCCGTGCGAAAGGTTCACATTCCCATCCTGGTCATTCACAGCCCGGATGACGAAATTGTCCCGTTTGAACTCGGACAAAAAATCTTCGAAAACGCCAACCCTCCCAAACAGTTTTCCAAAATTTCCGGCAGCCACAATGAAGGGTTTCTTCAGGATTTACAAACATATCAAACGCTTTGGACGGAATGGCTGGAACAACTCAAAAAACCTGCCGCGTCGGCCTCGAAGAAGTTGAACGATAACTCTTTGTAAAAAAAAGAAGATACAGTTTTGCCTGCCGGGCGGTCCAGATGGTCTGTTCCGTAGATGCCGATGGGGAAAATAATTTTCAAAAATAGGGATTTTTCCTTATTGCGAAAAACCCAGAAAAGTGCGATATATAATATGGACGGTGAGCCAAGGGAGGTTTGGCTTATTTTGGCGGGACCTTCGGCAGGAGAATTTCTGCCGAAGGTTTTTTTATGGTGTGCGGGGGATTCTGATATTTTGCGTCCGATTTTCTCCTAAAACACTTCTTGACGCATCCAGTTTCATCGGATACAGTTTGGACCTGTTGAAAGTCCGTGCACAAGCGACAACGTCCAATATCATCAAAGCCGCAGAATGCGGCCGGAAATCGAAAGGGAAATTGTATGTTTACCACTATTGTAGATGTAACCGCCCGAGAAATCCTCGACTCCAGAGGCAATCCGACCGTTGAAGTGGATATTCTTCTGGAAGACGGGTCTTTGGGGCGGGCAGCCGTGCCGAGCGGGGCCAGCACAGGGGCTCATGAAGCGGTGGAACTGCGGGACGTCAAGTCCAAACGGTATCTGGGCAAGGGCGTTTTAAAGGCCGTCAAGAACGTCAACGAGGTAATTGCCCCGGAAATCCTCGGAATGGACGCCACGGCTCAGGAAGAACTGGATAAGTTCCTTTGTGAGCTGGACGGCACGCCGAACAAGGCCAAACTGGGCGCCAACGCGATTCTGGGTGTTTCACTGGCTGCCGCCAAGGCCGCCGCCGCCTCGTGCGGGCTGCCGCTGTATAAATACATCGGCGGCTGCAACGCCAACCTGCTGCCGGTGCCGATGATGAACATCCTCAACGGCGGCAAGCACGCCGACAACAACGTGGACTTCCAGGAGTTTATGGTGATGCCCATCGGCGCCAAGGACTTCCCGACGGCTCTTCAGATGTGCGCCGAGATTTACCACTGCCTCAAGGGAGTTCTCAAGAGCCGCGGCTATAATACGGCGGTGGGTGATGAAGGCGGCTTTGCTCCGTCGCTCAAGAGCAATGAAGAAGCCATTGAAGTAATTCTGGCGGCGGTCAAGAAGGCCGGATACAAAATCGGCAAGGAAGTCTTTATCGCGCTGGACCCGGCTACGTCGGAAATGTGGACGGGCAAAACGAAAAAATACTGCTTCTTTAAGTCCGACCCGAAGAAAGAAATCAGCGGCAAGGCGCTGGCGGATTATTGGGCGGAATGGATTCGCAAATATCCAATCGTCAGTCTGGAAGACGGACTGGCCGAAGACGACTGGGAAGGCTGGGCCTATTTGACGGAAAAGGTCGGCCAAAAATGCCAGCTGGTCGGCGATGACCTGTTTGTCACCAACACCAAACGGCTGGCGATGGGAATTGAAAAGGGCTGTGCCAACTCGATTCTCATCAAGGTCAACCAGATCGGCACCCTGACCGAGACGATTGAGGCCATTCAGCTGGCCCAGCGGAACGGCTATACGGCCGTCATCAGCCATCGCAGCGGCGAGACGGAAGACTCAACCATTGCAGACCTGGCTGTGGCTACCGGTGTGGGGCAGATTAAGACCGGGGCCCCCTGCCGAACCGACCGAATCTGCAAATACAACCAGCTGCTGCGGATTCACGAGGAGCTGGGAACCAGCGCCCGGTACGGCGGCGAGATTTTCCGCTACGTGTCATAGCCAGACCGAAAAAATGACAACAGAGGCCCTTGGTTTGCCAAGGGTCTCTGTTTTTTTAGTCTTTCGGCGGTCCAGAACCGATAGAATTTCTATGCCGACTCGAATCAATCTGATAATTCGTTTTCTCTTTTTTTGCGTGTTTTTCACCATCGGGGCCGGCACCGTCACATTTTCCATTCTTCTGGAACCGGAATTGAGCACCTATTTCCGCAACCGCCAGGCCCTCGCTCAGCTGGAGGAGGAAAACAGGCGGCTGGCGGAGCTGACGGAAAAGTACCAGATGCAGATCGACCTGATTCATCAGGAGCCGAATCTCCTCCGCCGGCTTGAATTGGTTACATTCGGAATGGCTTACCGGTCCGGGAGCGGGGATGCCGCAACGGTACCGACATTTGACAGAAATCTGCAGGAAACCGCCAAAGCCGTCCTGGAGGAGATTGATTCCAAACCCGAACAAGCCCCGCTGCCGGCATGGTTTGAACGATGCATTCAGCCCCGAATTCGCCTGTCTCTCTTTCTGGCCGGCTGCGGCCTGGTTCTTGTCACATTCCTTTTCTTTGGAAGCACCCCGGAATCCGACGATTCCTTCGGCAGGCATTTTAACTGAACCAATTGCTCGCAGTGTTCAGGGGAATGCGGCTCTGTTTTATCTGCATTTATGAAAATAGGAACCTTTTCAGTGAAAACGGAGGGAATGCCGATATACTTTTAGAACCGTTAAACGGCATATCAGTATTAAAATCTTTATTTTTGGATGATTATAGGACCGAAAGCAATGGCTCCCAAAAGTAAAAAGAAAACGCGTGACCGCCAGAGCCGCTCCGCCGAACAGGCGGCTCATTTGTATAAACTGGCTATTGAGGGCATCCTGCTGGCTTTTTGTATTTTCCTTTTCTTCAGCTTGATCAGTTTTCACCTCGGGGATGAACCGGCCGGGTACATCTGGCCGACCAACAATCCGGTCAGCAACTGGTGCGGGCGTGTCGGAGCTTTCTGCGCCTACTACCTGATGGTGTATGTCGGCCCGGGGGCCGTCCTGGCGGTGTTTGCCGCTGCTCTGATGCTGGTGATTCATCTTAGCGGTCATCCGATTACCCAAATCAATCTGCGTCTGATTGGTCTGCTGCTGCTGACCGTCTCGACTTCGGCAAGCTGGTTTCTGCTGTGGCCGCACGAGCCCTTCCTGTTGTACCGGCACGGGTCCTTCCCGAGCGGCAACGGCGGAATTCTCGGCATGGCCGCCGGAATCTTTCTGCGAAAAAATCTGGCGCTGTTCGGTACGGCTCTGGTTTTGGTCTCGGCCTGGGCCGTAGGAGCTGTCCTGCTGGCGGACAGTTTTGTGCTGGCTGCCGTCCGCGGCTTTGGTCATCTGATGCTGCGCATCTTCGGACTGGCCGGTCCGGCCTGGACGGCGGCGCAAAAGCATTCGCAGGCCCTCGGAGACATCTGGTCGCGGCTGAGCGAAAAACAAAAGAAAGAGACCACGAAGCTTCAGGAAGCCCTGCGGCAAAAGCGAGAGGCATCGGACAGTGCCGCCGCCGCAGAGAAAGAGAAGGAAAAGGACAAAGCGGTCCTGCCGGCCAAACCGGTTCAGCCCATCGCCGAGGAAAAGCCGATGGAGCCGGCAGCTGCTTCCGAGCCGGTCTCTGCCGCCTCCAAAGAACAGGACGAGCAAACCGTCGTTCCGGCAGAACCCGCCAAAAAACCCAAACAGCCGGCGGCCAAACCGGAACCCTATATCCCGCGAACCTATGATGACTATCAGTTTCCGCCGCTGGAGCTGCTGCGGGAACCGGAACCGAACTTTACGGCCGTTCAGGAAAAGATGGTCGAGCAGAAGGCCCGCACGCTGGAGGAACTGCTGCAGGAGTTCGGCATCGAAGCGGAGGTAGTCAATGCGGAGCCGGGCCCGGCAATTACGATGTATGAGCTGCAGCTGGCGGCGGGCGTCAAGGTCAATCAGATTTCCAACCTGGCCAACGACATCGCCCGAGCCCTGGGCTCGGGAATGGTGCGGGTGGTGGCCCCGCTGGCGGGCAAGAGCACCATCGGCATTGAGGTGCCCAACAGTCAGCGGGAGATTGTTCGGCTGCGGGATTTGATTCTCAAAGGGGGCGCCGCGGCTTCCAAGATGCAGATTCCGCTGTTTTTGGGCAAGGGGTCCTCCGGCGAGGTGCTCGTATCGGATTTGGGCGCGATGCCGCATCTGCTGATTGCCGGCACGACCGGTTCAGGCAAGAGTGTGTGCATTAACAGCATCATCACATCGATTCTGATGACCCGCCGGCCGGACGAGGTCAAACTGATTCTGATTGACCCGAAGATGGTGGAGATGGCGGCCTTTGAATCGATTCCGCACCTGATGTGCCCGACAGTGACGGAAATGCGCCGGGCCGAACAGATTCTTCAGTGGGCGATGGAAAAGATGGATGAGCGGTATGAACTGCTGGCGGAGGCCAAGGTTCGCAATATCGCCTCCTACAACAAACTGACGCCGGAAGAGCTGATTGAACGGTTCCAGCCGAGCACGCAGGAGGAAGAGGCCCAAATCCCCAAGAAGCTGCCTCATATTGTCATTGTGATTGATGAGCTGGCGGACCTGATGATGACCAGCGCCAAGGAGGTGGAGTCGTACATTGTGCGGATTGCTCAGAAGAGCCGGGCGGTCGGGATTCACCTGGTTCTGGCGACGCAGCGTCCGCAGGCAACGGTCGTCACCGGCCTGATTAAAGCCAATATGCCCGCCCGCATCGCCTTCCGCGTGGCGGCTCGGATGGACAGCCGAATCATTCTGGACCAGAACGGCGCCGAATCGCTCCTCGGGCAGGGCGATATGCTGTTTTTGATTCCGGGCACAAGCGACCTGATTCGTGCACAGGGAGCCTATCTGGAAGACGACGAAATCCGCAACATCGTCACCTTCCTGAAGGACGTGGCTCAGCCGCAGTTCCATCCGGAGCTGATGCAGCTGAACCGGGCCGACCTGACCGCCGGACAAAAAGACGAGCTGTTCGACGAAGCTGTTCGGATTGTGCTGGAAACCCAGCGGGGCAGCGTATCGCTGCTGCAGCGGCGGCTGAGCATCGGATATGCCCGGGCCTCCCGAATCATTGAAATGATGGCGGCGGCGGGGATTCTGGGGGAATACAAAGGCAGCCAGGCCCGCGAAGTCACAATGACCCTCGAAGAGTATGAACAGATGAAACGCAATCAGCTGCCCGACCAGGTGGCTCAGTATGAAGACCTCTCCGGACGGGAAGAAAAGCACGAAGTCCGCACTGACGAAGAGAACGAGGAGTCGGAGGACTCCGACGAGGATGAGTACCTTTCCCCGACGGAAATCATCAACGAGGAAACCTCCTGACTGTTTCGGCGGAATTCTGCAGACAGACCCGTCCGGCGGAGTCCGTTCCATTCACAAAAAAACCCGGCCGATTGCAGGGCCGGGTTTTTTATTGCATGAATCTGTCTGAACCTACTTGACGTGCAGGACGGAATTGTATTCTCCGAACGGATTGGGCTCGGCGTTTTCGTTGTAGGGGTCCTGCTGCCACTGGCCGTCCACAACCAGCCGATACCGGTAGGTTCCCTTGTTGAGCGGGAGCTTGAGAATCCACTTGCCGTTTTCGCCGGCCCGCTGCATCGGGGTTTGTTCCGGAATCCAGTCGTTGAAGTCGCCGGCAATCTGGACGGTCTTGGCCCGCGGATACAGGGTCGAGAAGATGACCGTATCGCCTTCCTGACGAACACCGTAGAAGTCGGCGATTTTCTCTTCGAAGGTGCGGGTGTCCCTGGGCTGCGGCGCTGCAGCGGAGACCGCCGCGGGTTCTTCCGCCGCCTTGCGGGGTTCTTTGATGGTAGCCAGCAGTTCTTCGGCGCTGGCGCTGATGGACTGGAGGCGTGCCTCGAGGGTATCAACCAGTTCAGCCTTGTGAACCAATGTATCGGTGCCGATCAGCTCCTCAGCCAGATTGAGAAAATCTTTATACCCCTTGCTGGCCGGGTCGTATTCGCTGATGGGCTGTCCAAGGCTGGCGGCTTCCTTCAGTTTGGTATTGAAGTTGACAACCGTCTGGAACATCCGGTCGCCGAAGTGCTTGCGAAGCTCCGCCAGAATCTCGCGTCCCATTTTGGTGCGAATGTCATACATGCTGGCCAGCACCATCAGGTTGACCTTCTGCCGGCACTGTTCGCAGAGTACCTGAAGGGTTTCCAGCTGTTTGCTGAGGCCGTGCAGAGAAAAGTAGCCCATCTCGACCGGCACAATCACATCGGAAGCCGCCCGCAGGGCATTGAAGGTCAGCAGCCCCACCGACGGAGGACAGTCGATAATCACATAATCGTAATCGGCCCGGACCTCCTCGAGAACGGATTTAAGGCAGTTTTCCCGGTCCATAATGCCGGACATTTGGGATTCAAAGGCTGCCAGGTCTATGCTGGAGGGGGCCAGTTCGAACCGCTCACTGATTTGCCAGAGAATTTCCTTGAGCCGAAGCGGCTCACCGCGTGCTTTGCCGATTAAGACATCATAAATGCTCTGTTCAATCTGCTCTTCGGGGACGGCCAGACCGACCGCACAGTGGGACTGCGGGTCCAAATCCACCAAAAGTGTCCGATATCCTTTGGCAGCCAGGGCACTGGAGAGGTTGATGGCAACTGTTGTCTTCCCGCATCCGCCCTTTTGATTGATGATGGCTACGGTTCTCATAGAAACTCCCTTTTCTAAGTCCCGCAAGGGGTTGCTGTTTTTTGGCGTTCGTATCTTAATTTTCGTCAAACTATGGCGGAATCTTTAGTTTTTTATCGGACAAAAAAAGAAAAAAGCCGTTTTTAATATTAAGAAGGGGGCCTATTTGGAGACATTGGGACTCTGATTCATTCCGTAAGCAGCCGGAAAAAAGTAGATGATTTTGCGGCCGTTTGCCGATAAAATAGGAGGTTTATTCCTGCTGAAAAGGTTTGATTCAGAGGAAAATCAGGAGATTGCAGAGATGACGGAAGAACAAATCATCCAATGGATGTACGAGAAGATTAAACGGGACGGTTTTACAAACGCTACGTCGCTGGCGGAAAGTTTTCTGCAGGAACACCGAATTACGGATGTTCTGGACCCGGCATTTTCCCTGACATTGGATGTCGGGTTTAAGGTAGCCCAAGAAATCAAAGACCGGCAAATGGCCTCATTTGCCAGCTAAGGCGGCTAAACATTTCTCTATTTTAACAGAAGGTTCCAACGGAGGTTTTCTGTTGTTTACGGAATCAGGGCATTGTATATCGGTTGTACCCACTTTTCGTTAACCACATCGTAGAGGATAAAATCGGAATCGAATTGCCAATAGGCCCAGCTGAATCCGCATTTTTCGGCGGTGCGGGCGACAAAGGAGATATAACGGACGCGTGAGTCCATATCGGCCTTGTCATACGCTCCGAACTCGCCGAGGAAAATGGGGCGATTGTTCTTCTGGGCCCATTCCTTGACTTTTCGGAAATCCTCCACAACGGCTTCCTCATCGGCGGCACTTCGCGGCCAGATGATGCCGGTTTTGTCGGCGTAGGCGGGTGTCCAGCGTGCCCCCTGATGGGTAAACTCCATCGGCTTGTAGTAGTGAACGGTGACAATCAGTTTGCGGTCATCCTCCGGCAGCTGCAACGATGGGAGGGCATCGACGGAGTTGTAGTGTGCCGGACCGATGATAACGCCCCGTGTCGGATGGGATTTTCGGATGACGGCCAGGGCCTCACGAAAGTATTCATTCCAGAGCTCCTCCGTCAGCTGCCGGTTGGGCTCATTGAGAATCTCAAAGAGCACGGTCGGCGGGGCGGTCGCAAACTCGGCGGATATCTGCTCCCAAAAGGCCAGAAATTTGGCCCTGTGTGCAGCCGGGTCGGAACCCATTGCATTGTATTCGTGCAGATCAAGGATGGCCACCAGACCGGCGTCCAGGGACTTCTCCACTGCCCAGCGAAGGGTCCCAAGCCACTGCGGGTCCAGCGAATACGGCGGCTCGTCCCGCATAAACCGGAACGGGTGAAGATTGATGCGGACGCTCGAAAAGCCGGCCTCTTTGAGCATCTTGAAATACGGCTCTTTGAAGCGGGCCTGCTGGGGCGAACGCCAAATCGGGTCATAGCCGATAATGTTGACGCCGCGTCCGATTTTCTGATTGAGTGTAAAAATGTCCATTTCTTCTGAAGCCGCCTGAAGAACACCCGCCAGCGGGATAAGAGCCGAGAAAAACAGCATAAGTTTCTGCATAAATTATCCTTTTTTGAGCCGCAAATATTTACAATTTCATTTTCATAATACCTCCCTTTCGGCGCAAAGTCAAAATTAACTCCTTTTGTCTGCGAACTCCCGCTCGATTTCTTCCAGCGACTTGCCTTTGGTTTCCGGCAGGAATCGGAGGATGACAAAAAACCCGAAAAGACAGATGGCCCCGTACAGCCAGAATGTACCGTGAGGCCCCAGCGAGCGGTTCAGATAGGGAAAGGCCAGAGTCAGCAGGGTGCAGGCAATCCAGAGGGAAAGAACGGCGACGGCCATAGCCGCCCCGCGGATGCGGTTGGGGAAAATCTCGGAGATAATCACCCAGGTAATCGGGGCCAGGGACATCGCATAAAAGGCGATGGCCGCCAGGACCAGCAGGAGCATAAAGACGCCGCGGACCTGCAGAAAATAGCCCGTGCCGAGAACGGCGTAAATGCCGGCCAGACCGCCGGCGCCCAGGAGCATCAGGGCCTTGCGTCCGAGGCGGTCCACCGTATAAATCGCCGCAAAGGTAAAGAGCAGATTGACCGTGCCGGTGATGACAATGTTGAACAGGATATCGCCGACGGAATAGCCCGCCGCGGCGAAGATTTCCTGTGCGTAGTTAAAAATGGAATTGATGCCGCACCACTGCTGGAAGACCGCCAGAAAGACCCCCAGTGCGATGATTTTCAGCAAACCCGGCTCCAGCAGGTCGCGGAATCGGACGGAGGCGATTTCCTCCTGGGCAAGCGTGGCCTGAATGCTGTCGGCCTCCTGACAGGCGTATTCCCACCCGCCGATTTTTTCCAGAACGGTTCGGGCCTGATTGAGTTTGCCGTATTTGACCAGCCAGCGCGGGCTTTCCGGCAGCAGGAACATCAGGACAAAAAAACCGAAGGCGGGCAGGGTCTCTGCTCCGAACATCCACCGCCAGCCGACCCGGCCGTGCCAGCCCGCCAGAATATCCGCAGAAGAGGCCTCCGGCGATAAGGGATGCGAGCGGGCCAGCATCCAGTTGACCCACTGCGCCGCCAGAACCCCGATGACGATGGTCAGCTGATTGATGGAGACCAAACGGCCTCGAATGGGTGCCGGAGACATCTCCGCAATGTACATCGGGGACAGGTTGGAGGCCAGCCCGATGCCCAGTCCGCCGAGGATGCGGGCCAGCGAATAATCCGTAAGCGTTTGGCTGAAGGCCGTCCAGAGGGCCGAGACGGTAAACAGAAAGCCCGCCCCAATCAGCAGGCGTTTGCGTCCGAACCGGTCGGACAGCACGCCGGACAGCACGGCCCCGAAGATACAGCCGACCAGAGCACTGCTCTGGGCCCAGCCCCGCAGAAACGGGGTGTCATCCGTAATTTGGAAATAGGGTTCGTAAAAGGGTTTGGCGCCGCCGACAACTACCCAGTCATAGCCGAAGAGCAGCCCTCCCATGGCGGCCACCAGACAAACCCGCCACAAAAAGGCCCGGTTGTATTCAACGGCCCCGGCATCCAAGTTCGATTCTTTGTGTGTCATCGTGCTCCTTGTGTTTATTATTTCCGTGCATCATCAATCGCCCGAAACATCGCCAGAAGGTTTTCGGTTGGGACATTGCTCTGGACATTGTGGATGCTGTTAAAGACATAGCCGCCGTTTCGACTGAAGATGTCGATGCGCTCCCGCACCTGCCGATAGACCTCCTCGGGCGTTCCGAACGGCAGGGTCTGCTGGGTATCGACGCCGCCGCCCCAGAAAACCAATTGGTCGCCGAACTCGTTCTTGAGCCGAACGGGGTCCATGTCCGCCGCAGAACATTGGACGGGATTGAGCACATCGAACCCCGCATCAATCAGGTCCGGAATCAGCGGATAAATGGAGCCGCAGGAATGAATGAAGACTTTCCATTTCGTCAGCTTATGGATTTTGTCATTCACGGCCTTCTGGAATGGCTTGTACAAATCGCGGTACATCTGCGGGCTGAGAAACGGCCCCCGCTGCGTGCCGAAATCCGTGCCGCTCACAAAGACCACCTGCACCTTATCGCCCAGCGCGGCGGCCAGCCGTTCAATGTTCTTCAGGCCGATTTCGCACTGATATTCAAACACCTTATACACATAATCCCGGCGGGTTACCGTAGAGACGTACCATTCTTCGACATCCCGGATGCCCCGGGGGTGTTTGAGCCACGGGGCGGGCACGAGGGCGATATCCCCAAAGGCCAGCCCGGGGAAGGTCAGGTAGATTCCGGCATCAGTGTTTTCGTAATACCAATCGACCTGCCGCTTGAAATGGGCGATGTCGGCCTCGGAGAGCAGCCCGAACTCCTCGCAGTTGTCCCGCCAGTCCAGTTTCTCCTCCACGATCGGCTCCTGACGCCGAATCGAATCCCAGAACCAGCTGTGTTTGGGCATTTTGGCACAGGGCGGGACGGTTGTATCCCCCTGCGGGTACATCAGCAGGTCGCCTTTGGCATCCGTGGTCCAGTTGAATCGCTCCGGCACAAGAACCTCCGTGCCGTCGGCGGGCATTCGGAAGGGTTTCCAGCCGGTGTTTTCAAAGCCGAACATATTGCAGCGGGGATGGACGCCCACGACATCCAGACCCAGTGCCCGGCGCAGCGGCTCGTCGATTTCCCCGAGCATCTGATAGGGCTCGATGACTTTAACACGATAATCCGGCTCTCCCAGCACTGCCTGCCGGAGCCGATGGACGGCACAAACCCCCATTCCCGTCTGCCCCCCGGCCCCGAAATCCACACAGAGCCGATCGGGTATCTTGTGGTCCAGAACCGCCTGAAGACGCTCTCGAGACGTCCAGGATTGTGTATTTGTCTTTTTATTCATCCGTTTTCTCCACACCGGTGCGGCCTTCCGCCTTCCTCCTTTTTGCCCTTCCGCAGAAAAAGCCGGCAATCACGCCGTTTCTCCCTCTGAAACCGCCGACGGCTCCGCAGGGACAAACCGCCGAATCAGGCGGACGGCATCGTCCACTATCACATACAGACAAGGCACCAGAATCAGCGTCACCACCGTGGAAAAGAGAATTCCAAATCCCAGCGAGATTGCCATTGGAATCATAAAGCGAGCCTGCCGGGAGGTTTCAAAAATCATCGGCGCCAGTCCGCCGAAGGTCGTCAGCGTGGTGAGCATCACGGGACGGAAGCGGCGGACAGCCGCCTGATGCATCGCCTCAAAGGCCGAAAGGGCCGAATCTTCCCGCCGGAGCCGGTTGGCATAATCAATCAGCACCAGCGAATCATTCACCACCACGCCGGACAGGGCCACAATCCCCATCATGCTCATCACCGACAGCTCATAGCCCATCATCAAATGGCCCAGAACCGCCCCGACGATTCCGAATGGGATGGCCACCATCACAATCACCGGCTGGACATAACTGCGAAACGGGATGGCCAGCATCGCATAAATGGCCGCCAGCGCCATCAGAAACCCGCGCCACAGCGACTGCATGCTCTCGGCCCAGTCGGCCTGGCGCCCCTCCCAGGCGTACGACAGCCCGGGAAAATCGTACTGAAGCTTCGGGAGAATCTCCTGAACCAGGGTCTCTTTGACCTGATTGGTCTGGCCGATGGGTTCGACATTTGCGGTTACGGTCACTGTGCGGCGTCCGTTGCGCCGATTGATACTCGTATAGGAACGTCCGCGCTCCACCGAGGCCGCCTGACGGAGAGGAATTTCCGTTCCATAAGGCGTTCGAATCAGCAGCTCCTCGACATCGTATTCGCTGCGGCGCTGTTCCGGGGGAAATTTAACCCGAACTCGAATTTCATTGCGTCCCCGCTGCTGGCGGAGGGCTTCAGCCCCGTAAAAGGCGTTTCGAATCTGTCGGGCGATTTCCCGAACCGTCAGCCCGAGGCTCTGGCCTTCCGGGGTCATGCGGAAATTGAGCTGCTGCTTGCCGGGAGTGTACCCGTCGTTGATATCCTTGACATTGGGAAAATCCGCCAGCAGAGCCGCCAGTTTTTCGCTGGCCTGGTCCAGCACCTCGATATCCCGATGGCTCAGTTCAATCGTCAGCGCCGCTCCCGAGCCGGGCCCGCCGCGGTCGGCCTCAAAAAGAATGGACTCCAGACCGGGAATCTGCCCGACCTTCTCCCGCCACAGCTGCGCGACGCGTGTGGTGCTGATGGGCCGCACACCCGGGTCCGTCAAAAAGATTCGGACATCAATGCTGTCTTCATCCACGACGGCAAAGACCCCTTTGCTGAGCCGCTCCTTTCCGTTTTCCTCGATGATTTCCTGCGCTTTTTCCATCAGCAGGCGGCAGACCGCCATCACCCGCTCCTGAGCACTTCCGAAGGGCAGCGTCGCCCGCACGGCGGCGAAATCCGACTCGACCCGCGGCATCAGGATCATCCCGATTCGTCCGCTGAGCACAATCCCCAGCACAATCAGAAAACCGGAAAACCCGACCGCGACGGTCAAAAACCGTACATGAATGCTGCGGTCAATCAGCGGAGCCACGACCGAGTCCACAAATCGCTCAAACTGACGGCTGAAGGCCTGCTGGCGGCTGTGGAGAAAAACCGCCAGAGGATGACGGCTCCGCGGGCGGGTGTGGGCCAGATGCGCCGGCAGAATCAGCAAACTCTCCACCAAGGAGATCAGAAAAACCGTAATAACCACCAGCGGAACCGTCTTCCAGATTTTGCCCATGACACCTGGGATAAAGTAGAGAGGCAGAAACGCTGCAATATTGGTTAAAATGCTGAAACTGACGGGCATAGCGACATCCCGGGCCCCCTGCACGGCCGCCCGAAAGAACCCCATGCCCCGCTTGCGGTACTCGTAAATATTTTCTCCGACCACAATCGCATCATCCACCACAATACCCAGGGCGATGATGTAGGCAAACATGGAAATCATATTGATGGTGACATCCAGACTGGGCAGGAAGAGAAAGGAACCGAGAAACGAAATCGGAATGCCGAGCATCACCCACAGCGCCAGCTTGATTTCCAGAAACAGCCCCAACAGCAAAATCACCAGCATCAGACCATAAAAGGCGTTTTTCAACAGCAGGGTCAGCCGCTGCCGATAGACATCCGCCCTATCCTGTGTAATGACCCAGCGGACTCCTTCGGGCAGCTGCGGTTCCAGCCTTCTCATCGCCCGCTGAACGGCCTCGGAGACTCCAATCGGGGTTTGGTCTCCCACCCGAAAGACGCTGATGCCGACGGCCCGTTTGCCGTCAAAGAAAGCCATCCGGTCCACATCGGCAAAATCATCCCGCACCTGGGCGATATCTTCCAGCCGAAGGACCGTGCCGGAGGCGGTTGTGACAATCGGAATTTGAGCAAACTCCCTTGCCCAGAGGCGACGTTCGGTCACTCGCAGCAGGATTTCTCCGCCGCTGGTTTCCACATGGCCGCCGGGCAGCTCCAGTGCCGCCGCCCGAATGCGGTCCGCTACCGCCTGAAGCGTCAGGCCGTAGGCCCGAAGCGTCTCCTGCGGAATCAGAACCTGCAGTTCATAATCGCGGGCGCCGGCCAGTTCCACCTGGGTAATGCCCGGCTCCTGCAGCAGCCCGTCGCGGACCTCCTCGGCCACCTCCCGCAGAACCCATTCGGACACATCCCCGTACAGCTGAAGTTCGACAATCTGCTGGCGGCGCATAGCCAAAGAGACCCTCGGCCGTTCGGCATCCTCCGGAAAGGTTGTGATGCGGTCGATTTCCTGTTTGATATCCTGATAGACGCGCTGGCGGTCAAACCCTTCAATAATCTCCGCTGTGACGGTGCCGAATCCTTCCGAGGCAACTGCGGTAATCTCTTTGATGCCTTCCAGACCGCGAATCGCCTCCTCCACGGCCAGAATGATGCCCTGCTCCACCTCCTCCGGACTGGACCCCGGATAAGGCACGCGGACAATCACCAAATCCAAATCAAACTCGGGAAAGACTTCCTGACGAACATTCAGGGCGAAAAAGAAGCCGCCGACCAGAAAGACAATCATCATCAGATTCGGCGTGACACGGTTGTCCGTCATCCAGCCGATCAGACCGCGGGTATCCTCCGGTGCCGGACGATGATTCATAGAGCGCCTCCTGACGAATCAGAAAGAACGTTCTGGGGTCCGGAGGGCTGCTCCGTTCGAAGAAGCATTCCGTCCACAGCACCGGACAAATCGGTGGTGACAATCCGCTCTCCGTCTTTCAAACCGTCGCGGACATAAAGCACCTCCTGGCCCCGAAAAACCGTCCGGATGGGGCGAATCCGCAGCCGATTCTGCTCATCCATCAGCCAGACCTGACTGCCGTTTCGAATGTACTCGCGCGGAACAGCAAACACATCGCGGGCCTCCCGTCCGATGATTTCAGCCCGCACATACGAACCCAGAAGCAACGGCGGCAGCGTCTGTCCTTCGGGCGACTCCAGCGGCGAAGACACAGAAACCAGAAGCCGGGCCATCCGCCCCTGCTCTTCCAGATGCGGCAGAAGCCGCAGCACCCGTCCGAGGCGGAAAATCTGCTGTCCCCACGCCGGGTCGGTGATGCGCACCTCCGCACCGCCCTCGAACCCATCCGCAGGAATCTCAATCCAGGCCAGCTGATCAACCGGCACCAGCACCTGAACCCAGAATTCATCCACCCCAACCAGCGCCGCCAAGGGGGTGGTGGGAGAAACGCGAGAACCCAGTTCGGCATATTTGGTCCGAATCACAGCCCGAAACGGAGCGCGGACGGTACACCGCTGCAGGTCCAGCTGCGCCTGGCGCACGGCCGCCTCCGCCGCTTCTGCAGCCGCTTTTTTAGCAGCCAGATAGGGGCGACGAAGAATCAGGTCCTCATCCGCTTCGTCCGGAACCTCCCCGAGCATCCGATATTCCCGCTGGGCAACCCGCTGACTGCCCTCCTCAATCTTCAGAGCCAGCCGCGCCTGCTCCAGTTCACTCTGCCTCTGCGCCAGAGCCGTCTCGTAATTGCGTCGGTCAATCTCATACAGCATCTGTCCCGCCTCCACAATCCCGCCGGGCAGAACCTCAGGAGCCATTGTTTCCACCAGACCGGACACCTCCGGATAGAGCACAACCTCCCGGGCCGCCGTGACGGTGCCCATCGCCTGAATCACCACCGGCAGCGTCTGACGGCAGAGAGTCTGCACCGTCACCAGCCGCGCCTGCTGGTCAGCCGGACGACGCGGAGCCCGGGGGCGGGTTTCCAGCTGATACCGAAAATACAGGACCGCCGCCGCCGCAATCAGCAGCGGCAGAAGATACTGTACAAAGAACCGAAACACCTTTCTCCACGTTCCGGCTGACGAAGTTAATTCCTTACGATTTTGCATCGGAAACCTCACTGTGCAGGTTCAGTCATCGGCCATGGTCCCGCAATAGCCCGGCACAAATCGATTCGCCGCTCCAGATGAATGCGCTCGGCGGCCAGGACCTGACGCTCCAGTGACTGCTCGGACAACAGAGCCTCGAGCACACGCAGATAATCGACCTGTCCCTGCAGATATTTGGTCTGGACAGTCTGACGGGCCTGCCGGGCCAACTGGAGCTGAAGACGAAGATTGTCCGTCAGCTGCTGCTGACTTCGGTTTTCCTCGAGAGCCTCTTCGGTCTCCTGCAGAGCCGTCAGGAGTTTCTGCGCGTATTGATGAAGGCGTTCAGACCGAACGGCCTGCCGTTTTCGCACCTCGGCCTTGCGGTATCCGGCATCCCAAAGGGGGCCGACCGCATCCGCCGCCAGCCGACCCAGCCAGTCTTCAAACAACTCGCGCACCCGCTCGGCGGAGGTCTGCGCCGTGGCGGTCAATGTGATTTTGGGATACTGGTCGGCAATCGCTGCGGCCAGCCGCTGGTCAGCCACGGCAGCCGCTTTGTAGGCGGAAGCCACATCGGGCCGGCGCAGGAGCGTTTGAGCAGGCAGTCCGACATCCGGCAGCGGAGGCAGCACAGGCAGCGAATCCGGAACGTCAAAAGAGTTCTGCGCCGGCATTCGGCCCAGCAGAACCGCCAGCTGATACTCCAAAAGCGTCCGTGTTTTTTGGGCCTCAATTTCCTGACCGCGGGTCGATTCCACCAGCTGACGCTGGCGCAGGACATCGGCGGCGGTCCCCTGCCCTTGTCCGAAGCGCATCTGAACAAGCTCCAAAACCCGTTCATTGGTCCGCCGCTGTTCCTCAAGGAGTGCCTGCTGGAGCCGGGTCTCCAAAAGACGATACCAGGTTCGAGCGGCTGAGGCACTGAGCGAAACGGCGGCCGCCGCCAGGTCATCGCGGGCAGCTTGTGCATCCAGCAGGGCCGCCTGACGAGTCGAACGCACACGTCTCCATAAATCGACCTCATAAGAGGCCGTCAGACCGGCGGTATAACCGCTGGAATACAGAACCTGCTCGGACACCTCGCGGCGCGTTCGGGCCGCCTGAGCCGAGTACTGAACAGCAGGAAACAGAGAAGCCCCCGCCTGGACAGCCGCCTCTTCGGCCTGCCGGAGCCGGTCCCAGGCGGAACGAATCGTAAAATTGTTCCCGAGGGCCTCCTCTACCAAAGCATTCAACATAGGATCGTTGAACGACTCCCACCATTTTTCCGGCAGGACGCCCGTGCCGCTTTGGGAAAACCGTTGCGGGATTTCGAGGGGAATCGAAGGCGGTTCGGGCTGCCGGCAGCCGATGCAGAACAAAACCGCTGCCAGAACGCCCAAACGCGCCGCGGATGGTTTCTTTCGAGTCCGCCCGTCCATCATTCCCCTTTAATGACAATTATATTAGATATACTATATCTATTAGCCGCTGTTTCGGCGCCGCCTCCCTCGATCTACTTAAAAACAAGAACGCTGAATCCTAAAGCAATCTTTCAAAAAGAATCAACAGATTTTTGGAAGAAGAAAGATTTGCCGAAAATGGCTGGCCGACTGGGAATGCCTCTCCTCCAATCGTCCGGTTGTTTGCTCCGGCAGCTGAATCGGGGAGACAGGATTTGAACCTGCGACCTCTGCGTCCCGAACGCAGCGCTCTAAGCCAAGCTGAGCTACTCCCCGCATCCTCACAGGCTCCCATAAGGACCTGCTGGGTGCGAAATCATAATTCTAACAAAAATCCGCAGAAAATACCAGTCTTTTTTGTCAATGATGCGGCCTATTCCTTCACGCGGGTGACATACTCGCCCGTGCGGGTATCGACGCGGACTACTTCCCCTACCTTAACAAACGGCGGCACCTGAATCACCAGACCGGTCTCGAGGGTGGCGGGCTTGTACTGGTTGGTCGCCGTGGCCCCCTTGATTTCCGGGGCCGTATCCACCACCTTCAGGTCCACCGTATTGGGCAGCTGGACAACCACGGGCTTGCCGTTGTACATATTAATCAGAATCGGGGTGTTCGGCTTGCAGTACTTGGGCCCCTCGCCGAAGGCATCGTCATCCAGCGTAATCTGGTCGTACGTCTCCAGGTCCATAAAGACGTGCTCATTGCCCGTCGAGTAAAGATACTCAAAGTTTCGCTTTTCGAGAAAGGCCTCTTCGAGCACTTCTTCGGCCCGGATGCGGACATCGCGGATGCCGCCGTCCGTCAGATTCTTCAGTTTGGTCTGATAGACCGCCCCGCCCTTGCCGAGTTTGACATGCTGGTAATCCACAATCACATACAGGACGCCATCCATCTTGATGGTCTGTCCTTTCTTCATTTCCGACGCTTTCATACTCATCTCCGCTTTGAAGAGGCCCACGACCGCAGCCGGGCCTTTTGAACCCGTTTTGTCTGATGCGGCAAAGTGCCGCAGTATGGCAAACCCGCCGGAAAAAGTCAAGAGGACAGGTCAACTGGAATGGATTTTGAATGGGCGAGGAAATACAAATAAGCCCGCGAAGGCACCCGGCCGAGAACCTTTTCCGCCGCCAAAGCATACAGCCGCAGCTGCGGCCGATACCGGTCGATTCGCCCCGGCAATTCGCCTTCTGAGACCCGGTCTGTCTTAAAATCAACCAAAAGAAACCCATCCGGAGTATCCAGAAGAAGGTCCACAATGCCCTGAATAATGATTTTTTCATCCGCCGGAGCAACTCGGGCCTGTCGGGCCGAAACCGATATGGTAAAAGCCCATTCCCGATGAACCTTGTCCGGATATTTCAGGACCAATTGTCCCAATTCACTTTCAAAAAAGGCCAAAATCCATTCCGGCTGAAGCGCGGCGGCCGTTTGTGAATTGATAAGTCCTTCTGCAGCAAGGGTTTCTATTGTCTTTTCGATTTGCTGCCTGTCGGGTTTGGAATGCAGGTCCAGCCGGGCCAAAAGCAAATGAACCGCCGAGCCGATTTGGGCGGAAGAAAGGGTGCTTTTTTTGCCGGCTTTTTCGAGGACTGCCTTGGGAACAGACCCGAACGAATCTGTCTCGACGGCCGGTGCAAACTCATCCATCATCTCCAGCGCCCCGCTGACAGACAGCTTGGCAACAAGCCCAACGGCGGAAGAAAAAGGATATTTCCAATCGAGTATCCGCCGACACTCTTCAATAACGGGCTGATGCTGCTTCCGTTCGGCCTCCGTCAAAGTCGGCACAGTTGCGGTACGCTTTTTCTGACAGGCGGCCTCAATCTCCCGGCTGCACGCCTCCAGACCCTCTCGCTCCACACACTGGACGGTAAAAAACGTAGGTCCCGCAGAGGGCTCGTTCAGAAAGACCTCTTTCATCGGCGGCTGATGGCCCAGCCCAAACAGAATCCAGTCCATCGGACAGGAACCCTCCAAAAGGCGCCCGCCGAGAATGCCCCTGTCGCCCAGCAGGGCGCACTCCTGCACAATCCGTTCACAGGCCGAGCGTCGGCGGGAGGCCGTCAGAATCAGTTTCTCCCGGGCCCGGGTGAGGGCCACGTAGAGAATCCGCATTTCCTCTTCGAGCATTGTCTTTCGCTTGCGCTCCTTCAGCACCTGCCAGGCCAGTGTGGGAAACTGGATATTGCGTTCGGAGCAGACGGCCTGAATGCCGAAGGCATCTTCATCGGCCAGGCACGTCCGCTTCAAATCCCGGAAATTCCATTTCGCATTCAGCTCCGCCAGAAAGACAACGGGGAACTCCAGCCCCTTGCTCTTGTGCACGCTCAAGAGCCGCACGGCGTTTTCGGCGGCGCTGTCGGGCTGGGCCGGGGCCCAGTCCTGTTTTTCCCGGCGTATCTCTTCGAGAAACTCCACAAATCGAGCCAGAGAGACCGACTGCGGGCCCGTGCTGAAATGTTCAAACTGGACGGCCCGCTGATGCAGTTTGAGCAGATTCGCCCGCCGCTGCCGACCGTTGGGCAGGGCCGAAACAAAGGCCAGATAGCCGGTCTGGTCCAGAATCGAGCCCAGCACATCCGACAGCGAACCGATTCGAATTTTTCGGCGCCAGTCGGAAAGCTGCTCGAGAGCTCGGCGTGCCTTTTCCGCCAGGGGACCGTCGGCTCCGGCGGCCTTCTGCACGCATTCATAAAACGTATCGCCCTTGCCGGCCGACAGACGAATCCGGGCCAGCTCGGAATCCGTAAAGCCGAACAGGGCGCTGCGGAGCACGGCGGCCAGCTCAATATCCCGGATGGGGTTGTCCAGAACCTTCAGCAAAGCCAGAAGGTCGGCGATTTCCGTCGTTTCAAAATAGCCCTCCGAGGTTTGGGAATGCAGCGGAATGCCCGCCAGCCGCAGGATTTCCGTATATGTCTGAGCCCGATTGGCCGGCGAACGCATCAGAATCACAATGTCGCGATACTGGACATCACGGCGGCAGCCCAACTCTTTGTCGAAAATCTGAAACTCAGGTTTTCCGCTGTCGGCCCCGACGATTTGCCGGATGCGCCGGGCTATCCACATCGCCTGCCGCTGCTCGGCAGACAAATTCTCCGCTTCCGGCAGGACAGACTCTGAACCCTCGTCAGCCCCGTTCTCCTCTTTCTCAAACTCCTCTTCTTCAGGTTCCCGCCCCTCCTCATCCAGCACAACCACTTCCACCGGCATCGAAATGTCATCCGGCTTGACGTCCGTCCGCCCGCAGACCAGAGCCGCCCGCTCGTCATAATCCATCGAGGCGGTCTCCTGCGTCATAATCCGCCCAAACACCGCATTCGCAAAGGCCAGGATTTCCGGGCGCGAGCGGAAATTGTCTCCCAAGTCAATCCGCTGCGGGACCAGCGGCTCCGTCGGGTCCTCCCTGGCCTCTTGCAGCGCTTCCAGAAACAGCTCCGGACGGCTTCGGCGGAAGGCATAGATGCTCTGCTTGACATCGCCGACGACAAACACATTGTCCGGACGGCGAATGCTGTCGAGGATGCGCTTCTGGACGGCGTTGATATCCTGAAACTCATCCACAAAAATAAAATCGAACCGGCGGCGAAGTTTGTCCGCCACCGCCGGATGCGCCTCCAGCAGCTGCACCGTCTTGTGCTCCAAATCGGAAAAATCCAGCGCCGCAATCTGCTCTTTGGCCTGCGTGTAATGTCGGACATATCCTTTCAGCAGCTCCAGAATTGTCCGCATCTGAAGCCGGACGGAGTCGCCCTCCAGCGAGGCATACACGGGATGAACGGCCGCCAGATTCGCCAGCTCTTTCAAGTCCTTTTTCAGCTTTTCAAGAGGGGCCTTGATGCGGTCGGCAATGTCCTCCGGGATTTCCTTCGGCCGTCTGGGGGCGCTGGGAATGCTCAACCCTTCAAGAATCTTCCACAACTTTGCACAATCCCCCTGCCGAACGGAGTCCTCCAGTAAATCGAGGACGGAATGATACCCCGCCAAATGACCTGTCAGCCAATTTGGTGCTCCGTATGCATCCTGCAGAAGCCGAACCAATTCCACCCTCTGGCGGGCGTGCCGAAGCCGCCGTTCTATCATCCGGAGCTGCTCCTGTCGAAGTGCATCCGCCGGCGAAGAGTTCCCCGCACAGACCTCCTCCACCCGCTCCAGAAACCGCTGCGGCTCGGGAATGCTGTCGAGAAAATCCGCCAGCGCAAAAACTTCTTCCACAAACCCCTTGGTGCCGTACAGTGTGCGGCCGGACAGCAGCACACGCAGCCCCTCCGCCATCTTCGAATCTTCCCAGACCTCTTCGAGCGTCTGGGCAAGGGCATCGGTCTGGAGCAGCGCCTGCTGGTCGGGGTCCACAATGCCGAAATCCGGCGCAAGATTCAGCAGATAGAAATGCTCGGACAGGATGCGCTTGCAGAAGGCGTGAAAGGTGCTGATGGAGGCGGCATCCAGCAGGAGAATCTGCCGCCGCAGCATCGAAGAGGGCCGCTGGCTGTAGGCCTTGCGCAGCGTGCGGGCAATGCGGTCGCGCATCTCTTCGGCGGCGGCGTCCGTATAGGTCAACAGCAGCAGCCGGTCCACATCCGTCGGACGCTGAGTATCACACAGCCGCTCCAGACATCGCTGGGCCAGTACGGCCGTCTTGCCCGTGCCCGCCGAGGCGCTGACCCGCACATCCCGTCCGACGGCGAAAACGGCCTTCTCCTGCGCCTTTGTCCATTTGACCTCACCCATTGGCTCCCTCCTCCAAAGCCGCCAGCACGTCTTCTTTTCGCATCGGAGAAAGCGTCCGATAGCGATTGATTTCCCAGTCAAACTTGCAGACGGATTGGAAATCACATTCGCTGCAGGGGCTTTTGCGGCCGAGGCGATACGGAGCGGCGGCAATCTCACCGCGGCGGATTTGTTCGGCAATCTGCTGAACCTTCCGCTGCGAGGCCGCCAGCAGCCGTTCGAACTGTTCGGGATAAAGAACCCCGCTTCGACCGAAATCACTGTAGGGCTGTCGGTCTTTTGTACGGAATGCAAAATTGTAATAGGCGCTCCGCTTGCTGGCCTGCGTGTCCAGGTATTCGGCAAAGTGCCCGTTGAAAAATCCTTTGGCTTTGAATGAAAATCCGGCCGGCTCCTCTATTTTTGTCAGCTCCGTTCGCTCAATCGAATGCTGGATGGGGATATAAAAGGCCCCCGCCGCCTGCGCAATCAGCACCCCCTCAACCGTTTGGCCCAGCAGCGCCGAAAGATACACCGGCATCTGCAGGTCCAGACCGTAGTGCCACTTGACCCAGACAAACGGGTGCTCCCGGGTTTTGTAGTCAAAAATGACCGCCGCCGCTCCCTGCGGTGTTTCCAAGATGTCAATCCGGTCAATCTTGCCGCGAACCTCTATTCCAACCGACGGAAAGCTCAAGGCCGGCAGACCGCTGCTGCCGAACTCCAGCTCCGTGGCCAACGGACGAAGGGCTCCGGCGGCCGTCATCTCTTTGAGGCCCCCGGCCAGCTGAACCAGCTGTTCGATCGCCGTTTGAAGCAGAAACCGCTGATGAGCCGAATGCCGCTGAAAACTCTGGAGAAATTCGCTCTTCTCAATGACCCGCCCGCTCACCTGCCGGACAAGTTGGGCGATCTGCTCGTCTGTCAGCTGCCGCCAATCGAGCCCTTCCTGCCGGACGGTCTTAAACAGCGCATCGAGAACAGAATGATAAAACGAACCCAAATCGACCGGCTCCATCTGCACCAGCCGGCGCTTTTTCAGACGAAGAACATACGAAGCAAAATGCCGGTAGGGGCAGGCGGCAAAAGTTTCCAGCCGGCTGACTGACGTTTTCAGCGGCTCGCCGCCGAGCTGCTCAATCACTTCCGGCTCCAGCCGGGCCTGGTTGCGGTACTCCAGAGCCCGCCGGACCGGTCCGGCCGCCCCGCCGTCCGCCGATTCGAGCAGGGCCGCCGCCGTCCGCCGCACCGCCTCTTCCGCCGTACTGTCGCGACCGAGCACCTGACACAAATACAAGCCCCACTCCGACCTTGTCTGAATCTCCTGCGGCGTCTGCGGTTCCGGAGCGGGTTTGAGCGTCCTGAAGTCTGCAAACATCCGCTCCAGCAGCTCCAGCCCGCTCCAGGGCTGCAAGGGGCTGCCGTTTTCATCCGCCAAAGGCCGCGTCAGAATCAGCCGGCGCTGCGGACGCGTAAGGGCAATATACGCCAGATACCGCCGACGCAGCAGCTGCCGCTGGAGCGGCTCTGCGAAATCCGGCTCAAATCTCTCCAGTACGGCCCGGTCATCGCGGCTGAAAAATCCCTCCGACTCCAGCGGCACAGGAAACTGCTTTTGCGTTGCCCCCAGCAGAAACACCGCCTCCACCTCCGGATGGCGGCTCCGTTCAATCTGTCCGATGAGCACCTGGTCCAGCGTCGGCGGGATGAGTTTGACCGTCAGGGTGCTCAGCGCCGACTCCAGCAGCCGCAGATAGGTCTGCGCCGGATGCCGCCGTCCCTGATACACAATGCACAGTTCATCCAGAACCTGCACCAGTTTTTCCCACATCTGCCGATGGCCGTACCGCTGGTCCGATGGGTCCTCCTGCGCCCATTCGGCCAACACCCTGCGGACACCGACGGCCTCCAAAAACTCCCAGAGCGCCCCGACAAACTCCTGCGGCTCCAAGGAATCCCCCTGCCGGATTTTCAGCCGCTCGCGCAGCTCCCCCAGCGGTTCGGCAATTCGACGCCGCAGCCGGTCAATCCACTTTTCATTAAAACCATCCTGCGGGTCGGCAAACTGCCAGGGCTCTGATTGAAACCAATCTTCCCCTTCAATTCCGCAGGCCCGGCAGTAGTTGTCCAGCCAGTCGGCCTCCTGCTCGGTCAAACCCGTCAGGGCTGTCTTCAGATACGCCGTCATATCCGGCAGGCGGAACTGGAAGCAGACCGCCCGCAGGGCATTGTCCAGCAGCTCGGCGGCCGGATGCGTCCGAAGCGGTCGCGGCTGGTCAAGAAAGTACGGAATCTCGAGCCGCTCAAAGGCCCAGACGAGCAGATGCTGATACGAGGCCATGTCCGGCACGACGACGGCAATCTGCCGATAGCGAAGATTTTCCTGCCGGACCAGCCGGCGGATTTCGCGGGCTGTCCACAGACACTCGCCGCGCACATCCGGCAGGGCCGCCGAGACCACCGCCCCGCCGGATGAAGGCAGAGTCGGCGGCCATTCCTCGGCAAAGTGCCCCTCCAAAAACGCCAGCGCCGGCGCTTGAACCCACCGCCGCGGCCGCTCCAGCACAATCGGCACCTGCATCGGCAGTCCCGCCCGGCGAATCTGCTCACAGAGCCGCTGGTAAGTCCGCTCCGTCGGGGCAAAGATGCTGAAGGGGTCCGGCGGACCGTTCAAGGCCGAAGGGTCCAGACACAGCGCAATCTGCGAGTGTGCACAGACCTTCAGCAACTCCAGCAGCACCGCTTCCTCGCGGGCGGTAAACCCGGAAAAACCGTCCACCCACAGACGAGCCCCTTTCAGAAAGTCCGCTTCTGCAATCCGCCGGCTGACCTGCCGGAAAAGATGTTCCGCATCGTAAAAATCCTGATGGGCCTCCAGAAACTCCTGATAGGCCCCCAGCAGAACGGCCAGGTCTTTGAGTTTGGCGTCGGTTCGAGAGCTGCCGGCCGAAGCGGCCAGTTCGCGGGCCATTTCCTCCAGCCGCTGCGGGGTCATCCGAGCACGGTACAGCTGAGCCAGCACGTCGGCCATTTGGCCGGCCGAGCCGGAAAGGTCGTCGTCCGAACCGAGCAGCTCCAGCCGCCCCCGGCAGTCGGCCAGAAGCCGCCGGACAATCATCTGTCGGCCGACGCGGCTGAGCTCCCAGCGCCCGCCGACGGGAGAAAGCCAGTACCCCAGCCGCTGAAACGACAAAATACGCAGACGGTGGTATCCTTCGATGCCCGACAGCGAGAGCATCGCCTGTTCCATCTGGTAGGTGGCCTGCTCGGGCACCAGCAGAAGCAGCGGCTGCGGCTCGTCGCGGCGCAGGGCCTCCGCCGCGGCCTCCAGACACAGCCGCGTCTTGCCCGTGCCCGCCCGACCCAGAATGAACTGCACCGCCATTGAACTTCCTCCGGGCCCTTTCTACCGCGCCGCCGCCGTTTTGGCAATAAAAAGACAGCCGCATGCGCAGCGGATTTCTCAACCAAGACTCTAAAGATTCTCTTTTAAGATATGTCCTGTTTACACATGTGGATATTCGTGTTGACCTGAGCGTTGTAAAACGCTAAAATTTGAAAAAATAAATGGTTTCAAATGCATCTATATTCTATATACAGAACATCTGAATCTACAAAAAAAGAGGAGGATTAGTGGGAAGGGAGCGATTTTTTGTGTTCAATGTAGAGATAAACATAGAGATTTTACGATGGGCAATAGAACGTGCCGGATTGACTATTGAAGATTTAAGGCAGAAATTCCCTAAAATCAGAGAATGGGTTTCCGGCCAACTCTCTCCTACACTGCGCCAGCTTGAATCTCTTGCAAAGGCTACGTCAACACCCCTAGGCTTCTTCTTTCTCCAAAGCCTCCCAAATGAGCAATTACCAATCCCGCTCTTGCGGACATTAGGTGACGAAAATATATATAGACCCAGTATAGAATTCCTTGAAACAGTTCATGCAATGCAACAACGTCAAGATTGGATACGCGAATTTCTAATTGATCAAGGACAAGATCGGCTTTCTTTTGTGCGGTCTGCTAACGTAAATGATCAACCAAGCATTATTGCCCAAGAAATGCGCCGTATTCTTCAGATCGATGAAAATTGGGCTTCTCGCTTTTCTACTTGGGAAGACGCATTAAGATCCTTGCTCAAAGCTATGGAAGAAGTGGGGCTTTTGGTTGTGATTAATAGTGTCGCCGGGAATAATACTCACCGTAAACTTGACCCTAATGAATTCCGTGGATTTGTTTTAGTAGATGATTATGCGCCACTGGTATTTGTTAACGGAGCAGATGCTAAATCCGCCCAGATGTTTACATTAGCCCACGAGATCGCACATGTCTTTTTGGGTAGTAGTGCTGCTTTCGATTTGCGAGAAATGACTCCTGCAAATAATCAAGTGGAAAAATTGTGCAACGAGATTGCGGCTGAATTTCTCATCCCTCAAGAACAGTTGCACCAGCTTTGGCCCACAGCAAAGAATGAGCCAGATCCTTTCCAAACAATTGCTCGTTACTATAAAGTAAGTACGATTGTTGCTGCACGAAGAACGCTCGATTTAGGTCTCATCACCCGGAACGACTTTCTTAAGTTTTATCGGGATTATTTGGGAAAGGAAAAACAGGCCGCCACCAGACAACAGAATGGAGGAAACTTTTATGCAATGCAAACCTTCCGCGTAGGTCGAAAATTCGCCTCAGCAGTAATACAGGCTGTAAAAGAAGGAAAGTTGCTTTACTCAGAGGCATACAAGTTAACCGGTCTTTATGGTAAAAGCTTCAAACAATTTGCATCTTACATAGAAATGGAAGGATAAAGTGAACTATCAAACATATGTACTTGATGCTAATGTTTTCATTGAAGCTTCACGTCGATACTACGCTTTTGACTTAGCCCCTGGTTTTTGGGAGAGTTTAATCCATTTTGGCAAGAGCGGACAGGTCAAAAGTATCGATCGTATCAAGCAGGAATTGCTCCGAGGTCATGATGAACTTTCAGATTGGGTCCAAAAAAACTTCGATGATGCATTTGCTTCTACAAACGAGCCTAAAATAATAAAGTCTTATAAAGATATTATGAACTGGGTAAACAGTCAGACCCAATTCTTACCTAAAGCTATGTCTGATTTTGCTAACGGTGGAGATGGATGGTTAGTGGCTTTTGCTCGTGCTACCGATTCTATTGTAGTACCGTTTCCATTAAATAAGTTTTAGTTTTGTTGAGTTTGTTTATTGCGA
>JBBFLK010000018.1 GCA_037479115.1 Anaerohalosphaeraceae bacterium
CCCTCGCCCAAGTCCCCGTCGTTCCCTCGCAGGCCACCGTCATTCCCGCGCAGGCAGGAATCCAGTTTGGAAGCAGCTGACTGCTCTTTCGGTTTCTTATTTGATAACTGACCACTGATGACACACGACTGATAACTGATGACTGATGACTGACAACTGATAACTGACACCCGTCAGAGTTTTCCCGGGGCGGCAATGCGGACGGCCTCCAGAAATTCCTGCGGCTGCTGTGTGCCGATGAGAATCCTTTTGCCGTTTTTCAGTTCCAGCTGGATTCCCTGATTGCCGCGGATGTTATACGCCGTGCCGGCGCGGCCGAATCGAATTCCCCAGCCGCCGTATTCGAGAATCGGCGAATAGGTCCGCGCATACAACCGTTCAATCTCCTCCCAGGCAATTTGCCGCCGCAAAAACGTCAGCGGCAGGCACACAACCTCTATACCTTCTCTTCTTACGTAGGTGAGCATGCCCCCCGTAGCAAGGAACCCGTCCACTACGGCCGTAAATACCCAGCAAAGCCACAGAAGCCCCATTAAGGTCCCTGACAGAACCCCTTTGAACTGCAGGAAGAGAAGAACTCCTCCAAAAACGACAATCCCTGCCCACAGAGGCACCTGGAGCAGCAGCCCAAACCGCTGCCGTTCTTCAAACAGGGGCATCGACAGCCCTTCCCACGGTTCAGAGCCGGTCGATTTGTCTGTTCCCATTATTTCTTCCCCACAGCGGTTTCCGTATAAGGAATCCACACCGCCATCGGCCCTTTGCCGCGGTGCGCCCAGGCATAGTACGGAATCGCCTCGAACTTTCGCGGTGTGCGGCGGATTTGCCCGTCTTCGGTTCGGCTGACTTCCGCCGCCGTGCCCCGCAGCACCACCAGCCCGCCCAGCAGGTTCGCCCGATACACCGCCTCCAGCGGCGCATCCTTTTCAATCATCACGTTCAGCACCTGTCCGCCTTCGACATCCGGCCACTCCAGACAGTACACCAGCGGCCCGCGCTGAAAGGCCGTCTTGCCGATGTTGTCTTTAACCCGTTCATCGCAGACAATCCGCCGTATCGGCATCGGCAAATCCAGCATCACCGTATCGCCCGCCTTCCAGACCCGGTCGATGACGGCATAGCCCTTCTCCGTTTCCGGCTCTATCGGCTGGCCGTTGACCGCAATCGCCGCGGGCCGCTCCAGCGGTTTTGTAAACGTGTACAAAGCCGAAGAGGAGAAGGCATCCGTCGCCCAGTCCGGAATCCGAATCTTCAGCACCATCGGCAGATTATCCGACTCCGGCAGAATCTGCAGGAGCACCCGGCCGTCCCACGGAAAATCCGTTTCCTGCAGGATTCGCACGGTCCCGCCGTCGGGCTTGAGCCGGGCTTCCGACTGGCCGAACAGATTCACATATACTGCTTTGCCTCGCACGGCATACGCATAGCCCGATACAGACGCCAGAAACCGCGTGATATTGCCCGGACAGCAGGCACAGCCGAACCATTCGCTTCGCTCGTAGTTGCCCGCCGACTCGAGCGGATTGGGGTAAAAGAACCGTTTGCCGTCCAGCGATACGCCCGAAATGACGCTGTTGTACAGGGCCCGCTCCATCACATCGATATATTTGGATTCGCCGTCCAGCAGAAACATCCGGTGGTTCCAATAGACATTGGCGATATTCGCGCAGGTCTCGCAGTAGGCGCTGGCGTTGGGCAGTTCGTAATCGTTTCCGAAGGCCTCCCCCTGATGGCGGGCCCCGATGCCGCCGGTCACATACAGTTTTCGGTTGGCCACGTTGTCCCAGAGGGCATGAATCGCGCGGATAAAGTCTGCATCGCCGGTCAGGGCCGCCACGTCCGCCATCCCGCTGTACATATACCCGGCCCGCACGGCATGTCCGACCGCCTCCGTCTGTTCCACTACCGGGATGTGCGACTGCATATAGGCATCTTTGTGTCCGGTGCGTCCCCGCTGATTGAGAAACCACCGGGCCTGGCGGAGGTATTTTTCCTCGCCGGTGACCCGATACAGTTTCACCAGTCCGATTTCAATCTCCTGATGACCGGGGACGCCTTCGTGCCTGCCCGGCCCGAACGTCTCGCAAATCAGGTCGGCGTTTTTGACGGCGATATCCAGAAAGGTCCGCTTGCCGGTGGCCATGTAATGAGCCACGGCCGCCTCGTACATATGCCCGGCATTGTACAGCTCGTGGCTGGCGGGCAGATTGTCCCATCGCTCCTTATCATAGCAGCAGGTGATTTGGCGTTTGCCGCCTTCGCGGGCATTGGCCGTATAGGCCGTGTACAGATAGCCGTCCGGTTCCTGAGCGGCGGCGATATACCCAATCAGCTGGTCCAAATACGCCTCCATTTTCGGGTCCGGCTTGACCATCAGCCCGTACGAGGCCCCCTCAATGATTTTGTAAGGGTCGGTGTCGTTAAACCCGAACTCTCCCTCCCAGCGGCCTTCCATCAGTTTGCCGGCAATCTTGAAATTGTCGATGCGGTGCGTCTTTTCGCACATCTCGAAGGCAAACGGAATCGTCACCGTCCGATTGGTTTCGATCCGCGGCTGCCAGAATCGATCCGTAAACCGCACCTGCGTAAACGGCACCGGCTGATAGGGATAATCCGCTCCGGCCCAAAGCAGCGGATTTGACAGGACGAACACAAACAAAAAGACAAAGGCGGCAAAGACGGAACGATTCAGACACAGGCGTTTCATAGAGGCCTCCCAGCAACTCATCTCGGATTTTCGTTTTCGCCTGATGATACCCGATGCCCTCAGGCCGGTCAATCACCGGCTGAGAAAGGGGTTTTTCTCTTTTGCAGGGCCGGCAGGTCCGCTATAATCGACGGCGAAAAGAAAGGATTGTTTCAGGAGATGTTTTATGGAGCAAACCGCTCGAATCGGTATGCGGCTGACAGGATTGTGGACGGCCGGGCTGCTTTTGCTGGTCCTCGGCTGCGGCCCCAAAGTCCCGCAGGGAAAGTTCACCCAGGAGCAAATGCTCAATATCCCGCTGGCCAACCGCTACAACCTGCCTGCTCCGACCGGCGGAATGACCATCCGGGTCGGCTCCAATACGCTCACATCGGAAGAGATTCTTTCCGTGCCTCAGCTTCAGGAAGCCCTCGCTCCCTTGGCCAAACGGGGCAATCTGGCCGCCTATGAAGCCCAGGCCATGCCGCTGCTGCGAAGCGTTATCCGTTCCAAAGTCGCCGACCTGCTCCTATATGAAGAGGCCCGCAAGAACGCTCCCGAAAACATTGATGAGCAGCTGGAGGCCGCCGTCAAAAAGGAAATCGAGCGATTCATCGCCGATTACGACAACAATGTCGCGCTGGCAGAGCAGGAACTCAAACGGATGGGAATGGACTGGCGTTCCTTTCAGGAGTACAACAAGAAACTTATCATGACCCATTCGTTTATCTCCGCCACGGTGATGGAGGAAAAGAAATTCACCCGCCGCGAACTGCTGGACTATTATGAACAGGTCAAAAACGAGCAGTTTTCCCGTCCCGGGCGGCTCCAGTTTCAGCTCATTGAACTGGTGCCTTCGAAGCTGACTTCCGAACAGATTCAGGAAGGAGAAACCCCCGAACAGGCCGCCCGCCGCATCGCACAGGAGATTCTCGAAAAACTTCAGCAGGGCGGCGATTTCGGGGAGCTGGCCAAACAGTTTTCCCACGACCCCCTGGCCTCCGCAGGCGGACTGTGGGCGCCCGTGACGATGGGAACGGACTCTCTGGCCCGCCCGTATGATAAAATAGAGAAGATTGCAGAGACGATGTCGGTAGGAGAGGTCAGAGGCCCCCTCGAAGAACAGGGCAGGCTTTTCCTTGTCAAGCTGGTTGCCTTAACACCCCCCGTCTCCAAATCCTTCGACGAGGTCCAGCATATTCTTGAATCTCAGCTTCAGTTTCAGCATAAGAATCGAAAATACAACGAGTTAGTTGAGAAGGTGATTAAAAGGGCCGATTTTGTCGAGTTAGAGCGATTCGCTGAATTTTGCGCTAATGAGGCCTACCGGCGGTGGAGCCAATAAACAGGGGAGAAGCCTGGAGAGAACCTCTCGAAAAAACACGGCTCTATTTTTTCATAAGTAATTTATTTTTCAAGGGGATAAAAAACATCCCACTCGTTTTTGTTGTTTTCCGTCCCCCTTTCGGATATACTAAGCATTGTAGAAACAGTCATGGCTTCGGTCATGGGGGAATGAAGACTCTTGTGAAGGGGTTCAGAAATGGCAAGGTTTTATGAGAAGATTTGGCACCCGTTCTTTGCCGGCAAGAAACGCATCCTGATTCTGGCTGCCGCCGCGTACATTGCGTTGTGCTGAACCGTAAAACCAATTTTTGAAAGGATTTCATTCGAAAACGCCGGGGAAAGAACACCGCCCCCCGGCGTTTTTTCTTTCCGAAAGCGCGTAGCTTAAAAAAAATCAGGGGCTCCGACCCCGTCAGCCCCTGATTTTTAGGCCTGCGAATAGAAGTTGCAGGCACTGATTTTGGTGTCTTTTCATTAATAAGTCCGCACAATCCCCGCCTTCATTGATAGGAAAAATTAAAAATTTTTTAAATTCGAAACAGCCGCTGTTTTTCCCTTGAATTTCCATTTAAAGTAAAAACCATTTCATAATTTTTTATATGGCTTGTTTTCGGTATTAAAAATGCGGTTTTTTAAGGTTATAAATAGTGTTGAAAAATTATAGGGACAATCACCAGTGAATTTCGGATTGACAGCATCCTCTCCACAAATACAATATCATTATGTTGCGGATTGACCGGATTGTAATAGCGGATGACCCACATCACAATCATACCACTTAGCGGGGCAACAACCGTCAGGATGTCTTTTTTTATGGATGGAGACCGTTGTCTGTATCTGTCCATTCTGCGAGAATACCGTTGGGAGGTTCCATTTAAGTTATGTGCAGGTTAAAAGAAATATTCCGGATTATGTCTTTTTATGACCAATGCCGGTGGGAAGAAGCGAATAACTATAATTTTATAAACTTCTTTCGGCCGAATTTAGATGCAGACACAAAAATTCTCACACACTGGTTAAGTTATATAACTGACAGACAAATGCCTTTCAAGCGAATATGGGATATAGGCGGATTTGTCTTTTCTGAAATGGTGTATGAATTGAAAAGAAAGAAAACGTTAGATCTTTTGAATCCTGAAGCTCAAAATTCCTTTATCGAAGAAAATGGAGGGAAGTTCACTTTTATAAGCCAATCTGCCGCAGGGGAGAATCGGGTTTTAGCTGCTTACGGGGAGTTTCCAGAAAATGAAAGGGTAACGTTCAAGTCGAGGTTTTTCCCTTCCGACTATATGGCGATACTTTATACGTTGGTGTTTTTGGAAGACTACGGTTACAGTTTTTCTAAATTTATAAAAGAAGTTTATTGCCGACACAAAGATAAAGCTGATTTTATCAAGCGAATATTATTTTCATTGTCGCTCGTAACGTATGAGGGTATTGGACAACCGAAAAGTAAGAACATAAAAAAATTTGCTTCTAATGAGCGAAGGGCAAAAGAGAGGAAAGACGAAATAAAAAGGGTTTTGGATAATGCCGGTGAATTTAATAGAAAGTACAGTGAATTTCTCGAAGGCAGAATCTATAATCAGAAAAGAGCATGGTGCAGTCTGCGAGATTATTTAAAATCTCCTGTACTTAAGGAGTATTTTAGAAAAGCATTAAGGGAAAGAGGTCTCTGTGACGACGATTTTAAGCGATTATTTTCATACCAAGCACTTACCCAATTGGAATTGCCGGGGGATGTATGGAATAACAATTCCAAATTCAGGAAATGTATTTTAAGAGATACCGCTTATGAAGATTTGACGAAGGCATTAAATAGAATCTTAAGAGAGTTTTATGACACGAATCATAAAGAGATTGACGGTTATCCTGAACAGTTCGATATTACCTTTGATTTTGTGCCGAGAATGTGTGAAAAAAACAATTGTACTTTATGCCCTATATATAAACTGGATAATGAAGAGAATTACTTTAGTAAAATATGCATTCAAGATGAGAGTAAGTTTTGTCCGGTGGCATTGATAAGCTGCAACTATAAGAGCAGTTGTAAAGGGAAAAATAATTGTAAACTCATTTAAGCAAGTAGGCGGCGGCGCCGGAGGTGAAAATCAGCTCCTCGGGTTTGTCGGCGGCAATCACAATCGCCTCCGCTTCCGGCAGCGATTCAATCAAGGCCAGTCCCTTTTCCCGGCCCAGCACACTCACCGCGGTTGATAAGGCGTCGGCCTCCAGAGCGCTGGGGGCCAGAATCGTCACACTGATTAACTCGGCGGCCGACTCGCCGGTGGCCGGATTGAGGATATGGCTGAGTCGTTTTCCGCCTTTCTCGATGAATCGGCGGTAATCTCCGCTGGTGGCGACGGCCAGCTCGTCCAGCCGAATTTTGGCGCTGAGGGCTTCGGCTCTGGGGTTTTGAAGGCCGATGGTCCAGTGTTGGGCGGGCGGCGGAGGCGTCCCAAAACAGCGGATATTCCCCCCGACATCCGCCATTCCGCCTCGGATTCCCAGCTCTTTCATCGCCCCGATGGCCGCATCCACGGCATAGCCCTTGGCAATTCCTCCCAAATCCAGCCGCATTCCCTCCGCCTCAAACCGCACGGTCTGCTGGGTCGGATTCAAAATCACTTTTTCATAGCCCACCCGACTCCGGGCCTCCTGAATCTCTTCCGGCGTCGGCTCGATTCCTGTTTTTTCCATCCGCCGCCAGAGGGCCACGAGCGGTCCGACCGTAATATCAAACGCCCCGTTTGTCAGCCGGCTGTATTGTTGGGCCGCACAGAGCACCGCAAACAGGTCCGGGCTGACCGGCACTTCCTGTTCGAATGCTGTTTGGTTTATCTGGGACAGTTCAGAATTCGGATCGCGGTCATTCATCGTCCGCTGGACGTTTTCGAGGACGTCAAAAGCGACCTGAATGGCCCTGCGTGCGGCTGCCGGGCTGTCAGCCACCGCTGTCACCTGCACGACCGTCCCCATCATCAGATGAAATCCGCTGTGTTCGACCGCAGGCGGTTTGTATTGCCGGTGTATCTTCACGGCCGCCGCAGCCATGAGTACACCCAGCACGAGTCCAAAAAGAATGTCTAATTTTACTTTCATTGTCGGCAAATCGATTCAAAAAAGGTCGAGATTGTGTATAATAGCCGCTCTATGATAGAGCGGCCCATACAATCTGTAAAGGAACAAGTCAGCCGACGGCTCCTGCCGTTTGTGCGCAAACCCGCCCGCTACATCGGCGGCGAAATCAATCAAATCTGCAAAGACCCGGCGGCTGTCGAGGTCCGGGTGGGCCTGTGTTTTCCTGATATTTATGAAATCGCCATGAGCCACACCGGCCTGGCGATTTTGTACGAAGTGGTCAATCGGCTGCCGTGGGCGCTGGCGGAGCGCATCTTTGCCCCCTGGCTGGATGCCGAGGAGCGGATGCGAAGCGAGCACATCCCGCTGTTTTCTCTCGAATCCCGCCTGACCGCCGGCAGTTTCGATATAATCGGATTCAGCCTGACCAATGAGCTGTGCTATACCAACCTGCTCAATCTGCTGGATTTGGCGGGTCTGGCGGTTCGTTCGGAGCACCGGCGCCCCGAAGACCCGCTGGTCATTGCGGGCGGCCAGGCCGCCAACTGCGCCGAGCCCATCGCTCCCTTTGTCGATTTGTTTGTACTCGGCCAGGGCGAGGAGGCGGCGGTTCAATTGCTGGAGTTGTATCGGCAAAACAAACAGCAGGGGCTTTCCAAGAGCCAGTTTCTCCTTCAGGCGGCTCGAACCCTGCCGTTTGTCTATGTTCCTTCTCTGTATGAGTGGGAGTACGTCGGGACGCATCCGGCTGCGCTGCGGGCTGCACATCCGGACATTCCCCTGCGCATTCACGATGCCGCCCTCGATGATTTTGAGAATGCTCCGGTACCGGAAGCCCCCATCGTGCCGTTTGTGCAGACCGTCCATGACCGAATTACGCTGGAGATTATGCGGGGCTGTCCGGGGCGATGCCGGTTCTGCCAGGCCAGTTTCTGCCGGCGTCCTGTGCGGTATCGTTCGGTCGGGCGGATTGTCGAGCTGGCCCAAAAGCAGTACTGGAACACCGGTCACGATACCATCAGTCTGCTCAGTTTATCCACCGGCGAATACCCCTGGCTTGAGGAGCTTGTCGAGCGGCTGACGGGGTTTTTTCGCCCGCTTCACGTGGGCATTTCGATTCCCAGTCTGCGTGTTCAGCAGCAGCTGCGGCTTCTGCCGAAACTGATGACGTCCGTTCGCAAAAGCGGTTTGACGATTGCCGTCGAGGCCGCCTCCGAGCATCTGCGGCAGGTCATCAACAAGCCCATCTCGGATGCCGACCTTTTTGCCGGTGTGCAGGCCGCTTATGAGGCGGGCTTTCAGAGCGTCAAACTTTACTTTATGGTCGGTTTTCCCGGCGAAACCGAGGCCGATATCCTCCAGATTGTGGATTTATGCCATGCCCTTGCCCAGCTCCGCCGGCAGGTTGCGGGCCGACCCGCTTCTGTAACCGCCTCGGTCAGCTGGCTGGTTCCCAAACCTCACACGCCGTTTCAGTGGCTCGGGCAAAAGCCCATTGATTATTTTCAGCAGGCCCGCCGGATTCTGCTGGAGCGCAAACAGCAGCTGCGGGCCGGCGCCGTCCAAATCAAGTATCACACCCTCGAACGCAGTGTTCTGGAGGCGGCGATGGGACGCGGGGACCGGCGATTGGCCGATGTCATCGAGACCGCCTGGCGGCAGGGGGCTAAATTTGACCTGTGGGATGAAACGTTTGATTTCCAGCGATGGCAGAACGCCTTTGCCGCACATGGTCTGGATGTGCATCAGGAGGCCCAGCGGTCTTTCCAGCCCGGGCAGCTCCTGCCCTGGGCCCATTTGGGCGGCCCAGAAGAATCCTACCTGCTCAAACACTACCGCCGGGCCCTCGGACTGCCTGATTCCGTCGAGAACAAGACAGTTATCTGACGGCCCCGACGGCCGTTTTGTGCCCCAATGGAGCGGCCGTCATTCCGGCGGAATCTTACGGCATCGGCAGCAGATTTTCCCAGCGGACGACCCAGAGGCCGTTGTTCGGGAATCCCGGCGCATGGCGTTTGGGGCCCTCATCCCAGCCGGCGGCCATCATCGCTGTCGCGGTCAGCAGGCCGCCGTTGCCCGGCAGATACAGCGGCAGATTTTCCCGCTGATAATTGTGCCCGTTGGGCCAGTAGAGATTCTTTTTGGATTCGATAAAGAAGGCGTCCACGGCCAGCTCAGGCAGTCCCACGCGGGCGGCGGTCATTGCCAGCATCGGATAATCCCAGCCCCATGTATCCGGCCAGTGCCACTCGGCATAGACCCATTGAGCCGTTCGGCGCATGATGTCTTCCTGAACCAGGGGGGTTTTCGGCAGCACCCCCAGCGCCGCCAGCATCGACGGATGGTCGGTCAGATTTGTATAAGGCTCCGGTTCCACGGCGGTGTAGATTCCGTCACGGACCGGCAGGGCGGACAAATGGTTCATCACATGGTCCCATTTTTCCTCTCGCGGCAGGCCGAGCCGCTGCCGCCACTGCTGGGCGGTGTTCAGCCCCCAGTACCAATAGCACAATTCGAAAGTCGGATTCCACGTGTCGGCGTATTTGTAGTTTTCCTGAGCCGGAATAACCGGCGGCCCGAGGACATACCGCTTTTGCTTTTCGTCCCAGTGGGCAAAGTCCGCCATAAAGCGGGCCGTTTCGAAGACAATCTCTTTGAATTGGTTCAGCGTGTCCGCATTCGGCTTCTGACGGTACACCAATTCCGCATAATAAATCGGGTGCGGCTGCTGCCAAATCAGAAGCGGCCCGATGCCGGATGGGGAATCCTGCCCGTCGGGGCTGGTCATCTTGGGCCAGCGCACCCCTTCATAGCCCTGTCGGCGGGCGATGGCCCGGGCGGCGGGAAGTATCTCCCGATACCAATCCAGGGCGGACTCGAGCATCGGCAGGCGATTCCACAGGGCAAAATGCACGCTGTGCCACCAGTGCATCTCCAGATGAAACTTGCCGAACCAGCTGCTGCAGGTCAGCCCCGTTTCCTGCGGCGGATATTTCTGAACGGACTGAATGGCTGTCAGGTATTGGGAAAGAACAATCCGCCGCTCCAGTTCCTTCCAGCGCGGGTCTTTGCTCAAAGACAAGTCGATGGCGCCGCCGGTTTCCCAAAAAGATTTCCAATGACGTCCGGCAGCGGCCCGCACCGTGTCAAAATCCGTCGCGCGAAGGGGGCTGTCCTGCTCCTGAAACAGCACGAGGCCCTCGATGGTGCCGCCCGAATGCTTCGGCTGCCAGAGAAAATGATGTTCGGCGGTCTTTTGCCAATCCCCTCCGCCGGACAAAAGCGTTGTGCAGACATACCGCTTGGAATCCATCACCCGTTCAAAGCGGAATTGCCTGTCGTTTTCCTTTTTCAGAATGGTTGTGTGTTTATCAGGGCTGTTCCAGTCCGCCGGGTCGGGGCCCCAGGTGCCTGCGGCGTAGGGGAACCGGATTTGAATGCGGAGCCTTCCGCTTTCGATGAGGGGCGAATCGATTCGGAAAGCAAGGATATCCTGTTCGGGGTGAACACAGGTTTGGACGTGAACCGGCAGCCCTTCGATTGTAAAGGTACTGTCGAGGAGACCTTCCCAGAGATTGAGGGTTTGTTCGATGTTTTGAATCTCTTCCAGGGAAACCGGTGAGCCGTCGGCTTTTTGCAGCACCAGTCCAATCAGCCCGAGGGTGATTTGGTGCGGATTGGCCCGCAGGTAGTCCGCGGCCGGCCCTCTCTGGTTGCTGTTGTAGGGCACCAGCCGGCCGTAAGTGTCAATCTGGACAAAGGTATCCTCCAGTTTGTGGCCCGCGGTGTTGGGGAACGAGTGCCAGCCCCATTCGGCCATCGTCGTCAAGGGGATGCCTTTGGCATAGGCCTGCGGAAAGGTCTGCAGACCGGTGATGTCGGCGGTAAAAGCGAACTGTCCGTTCCCGACGGACAAGGGCGAAAACTCATGGAAGCGGTCCATTCGGACATTGTGTCGGTTCACGAGGGCCTGCCGGTCAATTTTGCCGAACGGGTCGCCGCCGCGGGCCAGATATTCGAGATACTCTTCGAGGCAGGTAAAGCCGTCGTCGTCGGGATCCGCATTAGAGTCAGAAAAATCGCCGGCCGGAGAATGGGGGTTGAGGTGATGAATGACTTCCCACCAGTCCGGCAGGCCGTCTCCGTCAGAATCGGGGGCGGCCGGACCGCCTTTTAGGGTCGGATAGCCGCCGACGTCGTCCTGTGAATCAATGATGCCGGGCAGTCCGTCTTTGCTGCCGCGATAGGTAAAGGAACGCTGACGCACCTCCCGGACAATCCGTTCGTCGATGGCATCGCGTTTGGGCCGAACGGCCCCGACATCGTCGAGCACCTTTTCGAGCAGCTCATCGGCAGAGTAGGTCGTCACATAAGATGGGAAAAACGGCTCATTGCTGCGAATGTCTGCTTCCTGAGCATAGTTCGGGGAAACCCCTTTCCAGTTGTCCGCATCGTATTGGGGGTATCCTTCCATTTTATTGCCGGCAATGTAAAACTTTTGCGGATTGCCGGTCTTCATTTGGTCCCCATCGGGACGCATCAGAAGGAAATGTTTGGTTGCCGGGCCGGGCAGGTAGAGATTGTTGACAAAGTTGCAGCGATAGACGCCGCCGTCCGTTGTTCGATGGAGCCAGTTATAGACAATATTGTTCCGAATATCACAGAACCCTTCGTATTGACCGTCCTGCCCGAGTCCTCCTGCCAGTGACCAGTTCCTTCCGGCACAATGGGCCAGCAGATTGTGATGAAAACTGCCGATGTTTCCGCTGATGGAGCCCGCAAAAGAATGCTTGCCGTAATGGTAGGAGTTGTGCAGGGCCTCTGAGATGATATTGCGGGAGAAGGTGATGTTTTTGGCGCCGCGGGTGCTGACTCCCTCATCCAGACTCCAGCTGATGGAACAATGGTCGATGATGCAGTGGTCGCAGCCGGCCATTCCCATCCCGTCCAGCGGTTTTTTGGCGGAATCACCGACGCGGGTCCGGATGAATCGGATAACGGCATCCGTCGTGTTGTTCATTCCGAAGGAGTATCGGGCCAGACAAATGCCGTCGCCGGGGGCGGTCTGGCCCGCCACATACACATCGCCTCCGTCCGGAGGGATGGTCAGGGTATTCTTGAGGAAGATGGTGCCGCCAACCCGGAAGATGACCACACGCGGCCCTTTTTCGACTTCAAGGGCCTTGCGGAGCGAGCCGTCAATAACCGGCTCGCCGGCCTGCGGGTCGTAGTCATCCAGTGTGGTGACGGCGATGACGCGTCCGCCCCGTCCGGCGCGGGCGAAGCGTCCGTATCCTTCCGCTGAGGGAAAGGCGAGCCGGCGAACCCGGAAACTCCAGACGGTGCCCTTTCGAATCGTGCCGTCCTCGGAAACGGCATCCACCCGCCAGAAATAGGTATGTTTGCTGTGGAGATTCTCGGCGGGAAACGCGGTTTGTCCGGCGGGCAGGCGCCCTTTGTAAATTGCTGAATCGGACAAAGACGCCTTTTCAACGGATAAGCGGTCTGTGCCGAGGTACACATCATAGAAAGCGGCCCCCGGAACGGCGGACCATTTTAGTTCCGTACGGCCTTTGCCGGCCGAACCGGGGCCGGGATGGTCATTGTGTGCAAAGACGTGGAAATCTCCGTCTGCCGGCGTCGGATTGTCCGGGGTGCTGCCGGGGGCATACGGGCGGTCGATTTCAAAGCCGTTTAAGACCGCCGAGCAAATCTGTTCATTCAGTTTTCCGGTCGGTTCAAAATCGATAATCACCGGTTTGCCGTCTTCGGCGGTGATTTCGAAAAATGCCGTTGTGATGAGCCGGTCATCCGTTGCGGCCTGGCTGGGCTGGATGGTCCGGACGGTCTGTCCATTGAAGCGGATTCGGCAGGGGCTGATGGTCTTTCCAAACCGCTCCGCGGGCCAGGGGGCGTTGTGATAGGTCGTCAGGGTATGCCGCCCGGAGGAAAGCCCCTCGAGCGTCATCCGGATGGTTCCGCCGGCAAAACTCGGGTGCGTATTTTTCCCGTCCTCTTTCTGCGCATACAGGCAGTCCATCGCCAGTTTGTAGCCCTTCAGACCGTCTTTGTTGTGCCAGCCGATGGTCAGCTTCGTGTCCGCAGGCGGCTCGAGCAGCTCAAAGGAGATTTTGACAGGGCCGAAAGACCGTTGGAACCCTTCTTCAGGCCGCCAGGACTCAAATCCGGCAGCGGTTGAATCCCGCCTCACGTCCAGGTCAATCCGAAGCGGCTGAGCGGATGAATGAGCGGGAAACACAAACAGGCATACCAGCCAAATCCAACCTTGCTTTCTTTTGTTCATAGGCACCTTTTTTCTATCAGGGGATTCGTCGATGGATACAAATCGGTTTTCAGGGGGTTTCCGCCAGCCAGTTTTGGGCCATGCGGGCAAAGACGGTCAGGTCGATGCGGCCGCCGTCCGTTTCCCAGCCGGCTTCGTATAGCCACTGTTCAGCCAGGCAGGACAGGTCTTCTATATCCACCCGTCCGCTGCCGGTAAAATCGCCGTACAGCCAGTCCCGCGTCAGGCGGTCGGCTTCAAGCGGACGCTTGGTGAATGAAGGGCCGGACCAGAAGACGGTCAGGTTCGGACTGCTGCGACAGAAATATTCAGCCCGAATCGGATGCAGACCGGCCTGGAGCAGAATAGAGCCGGCGGCCTCCTGCGGGCCGTGGACTCCGTCATTATCGACGACTTCGATGGAATGGACAAAGAGACGGCTTCCGTCGGTGCTGCTGACGGAAAAGGTGTACCAGCCGTCTTCGGGAACGTTCAGGTATCCTTCCAGCACCGCCCCAAAGGGAGGCGGGACCGACAGGGAGCTGAGATTGAAATCGCGGACGGCTCCTTTGGCCGCAGGGGACAGGGCGTCAAAGTCCGGCAGGAATGACCATGTGCCCGGATAGATTCGACAGGCCAGTCCCGGCCCGCGGGCGGCCGGCAAAACCGGCGTCATCGCCGGACGGATTTCGACAAACCCCAGTGCGGCGGACGCGGAGCTGCCCGGGGCCTGAGCAATCGTCAATCGGCCGTCTGAAACCCGCACCACCGCCTGATATTCGTCATAATCCCACAGGACGGCCCCATCCGGGTCTTCGAACAGGATTCCTTCGAGCAGGACGCTGTTGAGCCGCGGAATGTTGTTTTCAGGGAAGAGGTTTCTCGGGTCGCCCGGGTCGCCGCACATCAGGGTCACGTGATACCAGCCGTTCGGGAGGGCGATTTCCCAGAAACGACTTTCGGCGGCGGTTGTGAGGAAGGCATTGCGGCGAAAATCGGCATCGACCGGCACCAGGTAGGTTTCGCCTTCTTTGGTGGTGCGTGTCTGTCGCCAGAAGGCGTTGGCGGTGTTGTCGGCGTTCCATCCGTAGGTATATCCGTTTCCGCGGCTGGCGAATGCGGCACCGGTATCGGAGAGCATGCCTTTGACGTCCGGGGCGGACGCGGGCCGGAAGTTGATGCGAATGACCGGCGGTCCCATCCATTTTTCAAACCCGCCCGGGCCGGCTTTGGCCTTGACCATGGCCGGCACCTCGGCCGCAGGGTTCAGGACGTACGGGTACGGCGGGACAAAATCGTTTCCGCTGGCGACGGCCAGTCCCGTCATCGAATCGAGGATGCATCCGACGGCTTCAACCAGTCCGCCGGAGGTTTCGCAGTAGGCGTCTTTGCCCTGCTGAAAGTACAGGTTTTCCAGCCGCATTCGGGTCAGAGAGCGCGGCAGCATTCCGTAGCTGCGCAGGCCCAGCAGCCAGCAGTTAAAGACGTGCACATCCGCCCACTCGCCGGTTACATTCCGCTGGGTGGTGTTGTCAAACCAGCAGTGGTGGAAGGTGTAAGTGCCTATCGGACTTCCGCTGCTGGGGCCGTTGGCGATGGCGGTTTTGTTGTGATGACTGAAAATCGTCCAGGAAACCGTTACGTATCCGGAGGCATAGGTCATATCCAGCAGTCCGTCTCCGGCGCGGCTCAGATGACAATGGTCAATCCAGACGTGATGCGCATTCCGCAGGGCAATCGCGTCATAATCATTCAGCTTTCCGTCATAATCGCCCATCATATAAGAATCGCGGATTGTCAGGTTTTTGATGATGATGTTGCTGACGCCGTTGAGATTCAGTCCGTGGTTGATGAGGGCGGCGTCATTGCCGAGGCCGATGAGGGTTTTGCTGCTTTTGACGGTGACGGTTCCCGGCGTCGGGGAGACAATCGGCCCGGCAATCTGGATGATGTATTTGGCGGTTTGTCCGGCGTAATATTTCAGGTCGGCCAGCGTTGTAACGGTTACGACCGTGCCGCCTGCTCCGCCTGTGGTTCCGCCGGCCAGATATTGACTGCCCTGACCATCAAGGGCGGCAAAGCCGATGGGCCGGTCTGAAGCGAAGGCCGCGGCTGAAGCAGTCAGAAAAAGAAGGGTGAAAAAAAACCGCCGATTTTTTTGCTCTGTCATACCCGTTGTCCCAAAGAATCGTCCGTCACTTATAAGGGTTCAGAATACGGCCCCTTGCGGCATTATAATGATTCGGAAAATGGCGGGGAAGTCGGGCAGAGGTCTTTTGCTGATTTTTGCGCAATTTGTCTTTTTTTGATGCACAAAATAGTTGTCGGCGGGGACAGAGTGCCTTGATTTTTCCGGTTCTGAACGTTGTTGAAGGGCGAAGTTTGTGGTAGGATAAGCGGCCGATGTTCGAGTTGTTTTTGGAGAAGTAAAGATGCGGTATTGGCTGGGAATCTGGATGGCGTGCAGCGCAGCAGCTCTTTGGGCGGCGGAAAGTCCGCAGGCAAATTGTCTGGTTCTTCCGCTCTGGCAGGAAACCATCCCCGGGGCTCTGGGGTCGCAGGACAAGGACAAACCGATGCTGTATGTGTATCTGCCCAGCGAGGCATCCGCCCCGACGCCGGCTGTGGTGATTTGCCCGGGCGGCGGATACGTCCGACACGCCATGGACCACGAAGGCAGGGAAATCGCCGAACGGCTGCGGAAGGAAAACATCGCAGGAATTGTTCTGAAATACCGTCTGCCGGGCGACGGCTATCGGCATCCGATTCCGATTCTGGATGCGCGGCGGGCGATTCAGACGGTGCGGTTTCACGCCCGCGACTGGAATATCGATCCGGACCGAATCGGAATCCTGGGCTTTTCGGCGGGCGGTCATCTGGCCTCGACGGCTGGAACGTTTTTTGAAGACATTCCTCTGTCGTCCGCCGTCAAAGATGCCGTCGGCTCCGTATCCTATCGGCCGAATTTTCTGGTGCTGGTGTATCCGGTGATTTCGATGCAGGACGAATGGACGCATCAGGGCTCCCGGACCAATCTTCTCGGTCCTCAGCCGCCGAAGGAACTGGTTGAGCGGCTGTCCAACGAGCGGCAGATTACCAGGGATACGCCGCCGACCTTTTTAATCCATGCCGATGATGACAAAACGGTTCTGCCGGAAAACAGCATCCTGTTTTATCAGGGTCTGCGGAAAGCGGGTATTCCGGCGGAGCTGCATATTTACCGCAAAGGCGGGCACGGATTCGGGACGCGTCCGACGGCCGGTCCCGCGGCCGGCTGGCTGGAGGACTGTCTGAAGTGGATGAAGCAGATGGGATTTCTCCAGCCGGAACAGCCGGAATCGACGGCGGATAAGCCCGTTTCGTTTTTGATGCAGCAGACCAACGAATCGAGTATAGAATCCTGAACAGCCGGAATCGAGAAGAGAGGTGAATCATGAAGTCGAAGTTGTTTTTCTCTGTCGGACTGCTTTTGCTGGCAGGGGCCTGTCGGGCCCAGACGGAAATTCGTATTGCCGTTGTCAATCCCACCCAAATTCTTCGGGTCCAGGAGAGCATTGAGCTGGATTGGGCGGAGATTCAGAAACGCTCGGCGGACCTGAAGCCGGAAGAGACGGCGGTGCTGGAGGCATCAACACGGCAGCCGCTGCGCACACAGGTCCTGCAGATTGACGGCAGGACGTCCCTGCTTTTTCAGACGGATTTGCAGCCCGGACAAAAAAAAGAGTTTATTCTGCTCAAGCGTCCGGAAGGGATGACGGAGCCGGATTCGCCGGCCCGGACGTACTGCCGGTTTATTCCGGAGCGCAAGGACGACTTCGGATGGGAAAATGACAGGGCGGCGTATCGGATGTACGGCCCGGCGCTGGAGGATGAGACCATCACCAGCGGGATTGATGCCTGGGGCAAATGCGTGCCGTATCCGGTGATTGACAAGTTCATCCGCGATTACAATGAGAAGAAGATTTCCTATCACGAAGACCACGGTGAAGGCGGCGATTTTTACAAGGTTGGACCGACCCTCGGCTGCGGGGGCCTGGCTCCGTTTGTGGACGGCAAGGTCTGCCTGCCTCCCCGCAATTTTGTTCAGTGGAAGATTCTGGCCAACGGTCCGCTGCGTTCCGTCTTTGAGCTGACATATAAGGCGTGGCAGGCCGGTCCCTACACCGTCAGCGAAGTCAAGCGGATTTCGATTGACTTGGGCAGCAACTTAAGCCGCATCGAGTGCACCTACACCTGTCCGCAAACGGATACCCTGCCGCTGGCGGCGGGCATTGTCCTGCGGGAAACCAGTCAGCAGACCTGGAAGGCCCCGCAGAGCATTGCCTACTGGCTGCCGACGGATTTCATCAGCGGCCATATGGGCTGCGGAGTCCTCTTCGGCGCCGGCTGGGCGGCGGAGCCGACGGAGGCCGACGGACACCTTCTCCTGACGCTTTCCCACAAGCTCAGCAAGCCGGTTGTCTATTACGCCGGCTCCTGCTGGGATAAAAATGAAGAGTTTCGTACATTTGAAAAATGGCAGCAGTATCTGAAGACGTTCAAGCAGCGGCTGGACAATCCGGTCGCAGTGGAATGGCTGCCGTAACCTTAATTTCGTGAAAGGATGTTATGCAGGTACGTTATGTTCCGGACCCGGTGCGGTTTTGCCGGATGACGACGCAGGAGATTCGGGAGGCGTTTCTGATTGAAACGCTCTTTGCACCCGAGCGGATTGAGATGCTCTATTGCGATGTGGACCGTGTGATTGTCGGCTCGGCGGTGCCGGTCGGGGCGTCGCTGACGCTTTCGGCGGCTGAGCAGCTGCGGGCGGAGTATTTCTGCCAGCGGCGGGAGCTGGGCATTCTGAACATCGGCGGGGCCGGCCAGGTGGTTGTGGACGGCCGCTCGTTTCCGATGGCGAATCTGGATTGTCTGTATGTCGGACGCGGCAGCCGGCAGATTGAATTTGTCAGCGGCAATTCCGCGCAGCCGGCGCGTTTTTATCTGCTCAGCTACCCGGCCCACCGGGAGTATCCGACGACTCTGATTCCCAAGGCACAGGCCAACCCGGTTCATCTGGGCAGCATCGAGCAGGCCAACAAACGCACGATTTATCAGTGCATTCATCCCAAAGGCGTGCCGAGCTGTCAGCTGGTGATGGGCTTTACGGTTTTGGAGCCGGGCTGCGTGTGGAATACGATGCCGCCGCACACGCACGAGCGCCGGATGGAGGTGTATATGTATTTCCATATGCCGTCGAACGCCCGTGTGTTTCATCTGATGGGCAGACCCAGCGAGACCCGTCATATTGTTGTGGCGGAAGGGCAGGCGGTCATTTCGCCCAGCTGGTCGATTCATTCCGGCGTCGGCACGGCGGCTTATACCTTCTGCTGGGGCATGGGCGGCGAGAATCAGACCTTTGAAGATATGGATCACTTGACGATGGATGATATTCGGTAAGGAAGGAAGGCAGGACAGTATGATTCTGGACAAATTTAAATTGGACGGCAAAAAAGCGATTATCACCGGTTCGGCCCGCGGCCTCGGGCAGGCCATGGCCATTGCTCTGGCGGAGGCGGGGGCGGACATTGCACTGGTGGACATTCTGGATATGTCCGAAAGCAAGGCCCGCATCGAGCGGCTCGGACGCAAGTGCATCACCATCACGGCCGACCTGAGCAAAAAGGACTGTGTGGACGTGATTGTCAGGGAAACCGTCGAAAAGCTGGGCGGGATTGATATCCTTTTCAACAACGCCGGGATTATTCGGCGGGCTCCGCTGCTGGAGTTTTCCGAGAAGGACTGGGATGATGTGATGAACATCAACATCCGTACGCTGTTTTTCCTCAGCCAGGCGGTTGCCCGGGTGATGATTCAGCAGGGCCGCGGCGGCAAGATTGTCAACACGGCCTCGATGCTCAGTTTTCAGGGCGGGATTCTGGTGCCGTCTTATACGGCCTCCAAGAGCGCGGTAATGGGACTGACGCGGCTTTTGGCCTGCGAACTGGCCCCCTATAAAATCAACGTCAATGCGATTGCTCCGGGCTATATGGCCACCGACAATACAAAAGCCCTCCGCGAAAATCCCGAACGGAATAAGGCCATCCTCGACCGGATTCCGGCGGGCCGATGGGGCCAGCCGGAAGACCTGCAGGGGGTGGCGGTCTTTCTGGCCTCGGCGGCCTCGGATTATATGCACGGATACACGGTTGCCGTGGATGGCGGCTGGCTGGCGCGATAGGGAGGACAGAAATCATGGCAACTCTAAAACTGCGTCCTGCATTAGAATGCAAATACGATATCCTTTCTCTGGGGGAAGTGATGCTTCGGCTGGACCCGGGCGAAGAGCGGATTCATACCACGCGTACGTTTCGGGTCTGGGAGGGCGGCGGAGAATACAACGTCGCCCGCGGTCTTCGCCGCTGCTTCGGCAAGCGGGCGGCGGTTGTGACAGCCATTCCGGATAATCCCGTCGGGCGTCTTCTGGAGGATTTGCTGCTGCAGGGCGGCGTCAGTCTTGAATATGTCCGCTGGGTGCCGTTTGACGGCATCGGCCGCAAAACCCGCGTGGGCCTGAATTTTACGGAGCGCGGCTACGGGGTTCGGGCGGCGGTGGGCTGCTCGGACCGGGCCAACAGTGCGGCCTCGCAGATGAAAAAGGGCGATATTGATTGGGAGAAAATCTTCGGACGCGACGGGGTGCGGTGGTTTCATACCGGCGGCATTTTTGCAGGCCTTTCACCGACAACGCCCGATGTGATTCTGGAGGCGATGGAGGCCGCCCGCAAGTACGGCACGGTGATTTCCTACGATTTGAACTATCGGGCCTCGCTGTGGAAGGAATTCGGCGGCAAAGAGCGGGCCGTGGAGGTCAACCGCCGGATCGCCCCGTTCGTGGATGTGATGCTCGGCAACGAAGAGGACTTTTCGGCGGCGCTGGGTTTTGAAGTGGCCGGTCTGGATGCGGACTGCTCCAAACTCGACCCGTCGAATTTCAAGAAGATGATTGCCGAAGCCGTCAAGGTCTTTCCCAACTTCAAGGCCGTAGCCACGACACTTCGGAACGCCCGGACCGCTACGCGGAATGACTGGGGAGCGGTTCTGTACTATGACGGCAAATTTTACGATGCGACCCTGCGGGAGGATTTGGAAATCCTCGACCGCGTCGGCGGCGGCGACAGTTTCGCCTCCGGTCTGATTTACGGTCTGATGGAGGGCAAAAGCCCGCAGGAGGCGGTCGAGTACGGGGCGGCCCACGGGGCGCTGGCGATGACGACGCCGGGCGATACAACCACAGCGACGCTGGCGGAGGTGGAGCGGGTGATGAAGGGCAAATCCGCCCGCATCAGCCGCTGAGCCGCGGCGGTTTCTGTTTATGGAACAGTCTGTTTCGATTGCCGTTGGGACGGCCGGCTGGTCCTATCCGGACTGGGCGGGGATTGTCTATCCGAAAGGCTGCAAAGAAACACTGCGGTTTGTTTCAGGGCTGGTGGACTGCATCGAAATCAACAGCACGTTTTATCGTCCGCCGGAGAAAAAGACGACCTCCGTCTGGTGCAAGCAGGTGCAGGGACGAAAGGGGTTTTTCTTTACCGCCAAACTCCATCAGAAGTTTACCCACGAGGGACAAATCGATTCGGAATTGGTGCGGCAGTTTCGGGAGGGGTTGGCTCCGCTGCTGGAAGCAGGCCTGCTGCGCTGCCTTCTGATGCAGTTTCGATATGATTTCACTGCTTCGGATGACAATCGGCGCTATCTGGGAAATCTGATAGCGCAGTTCCGGGATATCTGCCCGATTGCCGTCGAAGTGCGGCATGCCTCCTGGCGGCAGCCCGCCTTTCTGCAGGAGCTGGAAGACAGCGGCGTAACGGTTTGTTCCATCGATTATCCGACGGGACCTGATTCGTTTGTTTTGGACGACCGAACCGTCGGTTCGGCGGGCTATATGCGTCTGCACGGGCGCAACGCCGCCGCCTGGTTTGCCAAGTCTACCCGCGATGAACGGTATGATTATTTGTATTCGCCGGATGAATTAAGGGAAATCGCTGCACGGATTCAGCGGCTGGCGGCCCATTGCCAAACCTATACGGTGATTGCCAATAATCATTACAAGGGAGCTGAACTGGCCAACGCCCTCGAATTGAAGTTTCTTCTGACTGGGTTAAGACAACACGTGCCGGACAGTCTGCTGGCCCGGTATCCTGCTCTGGCCCGGATTGCTCAGTCGGGGGGGTTGTTTGATTAACAGCGGATTATTTTTCCTTCGGCAGCGGTTTGGGCAGCACGGGCGAATAATTGGGTCTGGACCCTTTGTGCCAGGCCAGCGTCCAAAGCTGCTCGTGGACAAGGGTATCCACGTGCATATCCAGAAAAGCGACGTTGGTTTTTCGTCCGTGGCGGTTCAGGACAAATCGTCCGATGGCCCGTTCCGTGGTTCCGCTGGTCTGGTCGCCGGTATCATAGAAATTGGTAGTGCCGGAAATCGCATTGGCGGGCAGGGTATTGGTATTTTGCGGCCAGCCGTCCACCCAATTGGCATCGAGGAAAACGGGGGCCTCGCCGGCGGCTTTCACATCGTTTAAGCTGGCGTACGGGTAGTTCTGCATCGACGCCGGCACCCAGCGGTTGGCATCGCCGTAAAACCAGCCGTTAAAGCCGTAACTGCCGGTTTCATAGCGTTTATGCGACTGGGCCGAGTAATTCCACAGCCACGGGCGCATGGCAGTGCCCCACAGACTGGTTGAGCCGTTGTATTCATTTTCCACAGTTTTCAGCTGCGATGCCGTTTCCGGGCAGAGCCGGGCTTCGTCCACGTTTCCCATATTTTGTCCGATCGCATCCAGCCAGAGGACACTCGTTGTATTATCCGGATAGGGGAAGAATCGATTTTTGTTGTTGGTCAGGTACAGCTGCATGGCGGTCCCGAGTGTTTTCAGATTGTTTTTGTCGAGTGTCATTCGGGCCTGATATTTGGCCTTTTTTAAGGCCGGCAGCAGCACCGACAGCAAGATGGCGATAATGGCGATGACAACCAGCAGTTCGATTAACGTAAAAGCCCTGCGTTCTATCCGACTCGACCCCATTTTTTTGATTTCCATAAAAAACACTCCGTTCCCATTCTGCTTGTCCCCCTTTTATTTAATGTCCGTTTTTCCTTGTTTTTACAGGGAAAACGGCAAAAACTTCGAAAATCCGGAAAGAAACCGGTGAACAACGGACGAAAAATATCCATATACAACAATAATCGCGGGAAATATGGGACTATGTCTATACAGAATAGATAAGATATTGGCGAGTTTGTCAGGGATGTAATCGAAAGCTGACCAATTTCGTATTGTTTTTGAAGAAAAAGGATATAATGTTGGCTTCTTCAGACGTAGAATTTATGTTTCTTTTAAGCAGGGAGGAGCTTGAATGGATACCGTAATGACGGAATTAGAAAAACAGCAAATACAGCGGGAAGAAGAGATTTACCAGATTTCCACACTGGTGGCGGGGAACTTCCGCCTTCAGGAAGTGCTGGACCGTCTGGCGGAGGCGGCCGTGCGCGTCACCAACACGACGGCCTGTTCGATTCGGCTTTTGGATGAGGAAACAGGCGACCTGAAGATGCGCAGCACCTATGGTCTGAGCGAGGCCTATCGCAATAAAGGGCCGGTGACCAAAGATGACCCTGTGGTGAAAGAGGCCTTTGAAGGCAAGGCCGTCGTGCTGGATGATATGCGGGTGGACAGCCGGGTGCAGTACCGCGAGGCCACCATTCGTGAGGGGCTCATCAGCCAGCTGACGGTGGCGATGATATTCCGTGATAAACCCCTGGGGGTTTTGCGGCTTTACAGCCCGGAACCGAATCGGTTCGATGAAAATGCGATTCGTCTGGCCCGGCTGGTGGCGACCCAGTGCGCCGTGGCCATTACCAACGCCCGGCTGTATGCGGAGGCCCTCGAAGGGGCTCGGATGGCCGAGCAGATGCGTCTGGCGGCGGTCATCCAGCGTCGAATGATTCCCGAAAAAGCCCCCTGTATGAAGGGGCTGGATATTCAGGCGCGGTACCAGCCCTGCTATGAAATCGGCGGGGACTTGTATGATTTTCTGCAGCTGGATGACCATACGCTGATTGTCGGGATTGCCGACGTCATCGGCAAAGGGGTGCCGGCGGCGATTATGATGAGTATGTTCCGCGGGACGCTTCGGGCCTATGCAGACGGCGGTTACGGACGGCACAGCATGCAGGAAGTCATCGTCCGGCTGAATCGGGTGGCCTGCCGCGAATGCCGCGATGGAGAGTTTATCACCCTCTTTATGGCCCGGATCGATACGAAGGAAAATACCCTGACCTACTGCAACTGCGGGCATGAGCCGGGACTGCTTCGGCACGGCAAGGAGCTGCTCGAACTGGAGCAGGGCGGTCTGGTATTAGGGGTCTGGCCGGATGCCGAATATTCGATACAAACGATTCCCTTTGTGCAGGATGACCTGCTGATTCTCTACACCGACGGATTGATTGATGCGATGAATTTTGAAGGGGAAAGCTGGGGCAAAGAGCGGTTTTTTGAGGCCATCGGCAAGACCTGCACCCACAGTTCCGAGGCCTTTATTCGGTCGCTGATGACCTGGCGGCGTCGATTTGTCGGTCTGGCCAGCCAGACGGATGATACGAGCATTGTTGTCATTCGCCGGGATGATCAGGCCAACCCCCGCCCCGAAGACTGTCAGTGCGCAAGGGTCGATACAAAGTAAACCCTCTACCCGTCCCTTGAACTTGAAGGCGATTCTCAACAAAAAATAAGGGAATGGGTAGAAAGCGGGCATATAATAGATGTACCCTGTCTGTATTTATCTGTAAAATTTTTCGATTCCCTCTAAAAAATTCATAGAAAACAGGAGGAGTTGGAGCATTTAGTTTATAGAGCCGACCTGCGCAGTAGGACGGGCGAAAAAAGAAAAAAACTTGACATTTTTTTTTGAATGTCTACAATAAATGAATTAGAAACCGGTTTCTAATTTATTGAAAAAGGTTTCGGGCATCCTTGAAAATCACTGCAAAAACGATAAGGCCGGCGGCTATTGCTCTGTAGGGAGTACAGCCGAAAAGATAATAGACCCGAAAAAGGAGATTATTATGAGGCGGAAGACCGGTTTTACACTCATTGAGCTTCTGGTTGTGATTGCCATTATTGGCCTTTTGCTTTCGATTTTAATTCCCTCGCTTGCTAAAGTCAAAGCGATTGCCTGGGAGGTTTTCTGCAAGAACAATCTCAAGCAATATGCCGTGGTCGGAAAGATGTATTTGAATGATTATGCCGATACATTCCCGAACGCCTGGAACTCGATTTACCGCTCGGTGGATGAAAACAATCATCCGCGAATGTGCCAGTGGCACGATGCAGTCCGAAATCCGGACCGCAGACCGGATTTGGCCGGCCGGCTGTATCCCTATTTCGGCTCCTGGAGCGATATCCATGTCTGCCCGACGTTTGAGCGTTTTGCCATGGCGTATGGTCCTGAGCACTACGGCAGCTGCAATCCGTCGATTATTCCGATTCAGCCGCAGTTCGGCTACAGTATGAATGCCTTTCTGGGCGGCTTTGAACCGTCGCTGGCGGCGGAAAACCACCGGCTGGTTATCAAGTTGAGCCAGGTTGTCTCGCCTGCTACCGTTTTCTTCTTCTCAGAAGAAAACTGCTGGTTTATCTATCGAAACAACCAAATGGTTCGGTATGGGGCGGTCTTCAACGACAATGCCTTGTGCGGAGCCCCGCTTCATCCCCAGGACCCGGCGGCGTGGACCTATACAACGATTCCGGACCCGGATGTCAATCGGTTTTACGATTGTTTTGCCAGTTTTCACAAAACCACGCTTCAGAAGCGCAACGATGGGTTGGCCAACACAGTTTTCCTGGACGGTCATGTGGATTTTGTCAGCTATAAAGATACCTACAAATATGCCCGTCCGATGAAGCAGCAGCCCAGACTGCGGTAAGTCCATTTCTGTTTTCAAAGCTTTGTTCATTTCCGGCAGAGGTTCTGCGGAAGCAGAACCTCTTTACCTTTTTGTTTCAGAATGATATAGTTGTCGCATTCAAAACGGACAGAGTGTGTCGGATATGCAGACTTCCTGGGTCATTACAATTGACGGTCCGGCCGGTGCGGGCAAGAGCACTATTGCGCGAATGCTCGCGGAGCGGCTGGGAGCGGTGTTTCTGGATACAGGGGCTATGTATCGGGCCCTCACGGCGGCGGCCATGGATAAAGGCGTCGATTTGGAGGATGTTGAATCGCTGCTGAAGGTGTTCGAGACTACTCGTTTCCAGTTCGAACACGACGGGCAGGTGCTTCGGGTGCTGGTGGACGGGCAGGACTATACGCAGCGGATTCGTTCGCCGGAGGTTACGGAAAAGGTTCGCTATGCGGCCTGCCAGCCGGCCGTCCGGAGCCGGCTGGTTCAGATGCAGCAGGATTTTGCCCGCCGTTTTCCCAAAGTGGTTACGGAAGGGCGGGATCAGGGTACGGTGGTTTTTCCGCACGCGAAATGGAAGTTCTTTCTCGATGCGGATGCCGCGGAACGGGCCCGACGGCGCCAGAAAGATTTGGCCCAAAGCGGAACATACGTGAGTCTGGAAGAACTGAAAGAGCAGATTGAGAATCGGGATGCTTCAGACCGAAACCGTTCCGTAGGCCCCTTGACGGCGGCAGCGGATGCCGTTGTCATTGATACCACCCCTCTGACGGCGCAGGAAGTTGTGGAAAAGATTCTTCAGATTGTAGGAAGCGGCGATGGCGGAAGCTGATATCCTGGACAGCTGGGGCGGACGTTTGTGGCGCAGAATCGCTCAGTTTCTTACCGTGAGCGTTTCTTCGCTATTGTATCGCGTTCGAGTCTTCGGCAAAGAGAATGTGCCAGCGGAAGGCCCCATTTTGGTCCTGTGCAATCATCAGAGTTTTCTGGACCCGATGTTCAGCCAATCCTGGGTTCGGCGTCCGTTTTTGTTTGTGGCTCGGGAAACGCTCTTCCGCGGATTCTTCGGCCGGCTGATTTATTCGCTGGGCGCGATTCCTATTCGACAGGGTCAGGCGGATATCCGCTCAATCCGTACCGTGATTGAGTCCTTAAAAAAGGGCCGGGCGATTTGTCTGTATCCGGAGGGCAGCCGCACATATGACGGACGAATAGCGGTGATTAAGCCGGGTTTCGGGCTTATCAGTCGGCGGGCTCGGGCCCCGATTGTGCCGATGGTGATTGACGGGGCGTTTGAATGCTGGCCGCGGACACAAAAACGGCCCCGGCTGACGGGCCGTGTCGGCGTGCTGTACGGCAAACCGATTTCTCCCGAACACGTGGAACAGGCGGGCGATGAGGCCTTTGCGGAGGAGCTGACCGCTCTGCTTCGTCAGATGCACAATGAACTTCGAGCCAAAATGGGCCGGCCGCCTTTGGATTATTCCACGCCGGTGCCCACCGATTGGTAAGGAATCCCGATGAAGGTCCTCCTGGCGGAAAAATGCGGGTTTTGCCCCGGTGTTCGAAATGCCATCAAGCTGGCCCAGAAGACCCTGGCGGAAGAAAAAGAGGTCTATTGTCTGGGGCCGATTATCCACAATGAAGACGTCGTGCGGCGGCTTTCGGAGGCAGGTCTGAAGACCGTTTCCTCCATCGATGAAGTCCATTCCGGGACGGTTTTAATCCGTTCCCACGGGGCGACGCTGGAGGAACTGGACAAAATCAAGCGAAAAGGTCTGAAAATTGTCGATGCCACGTGCGTGCTTGTCAAACGGGTCCAGCAGATAGCCCGGACATTAAATGAAGAGGGGTATCGTGCTATCATCGTTGGAGACAAAAATCATCCGGAAGTAAAGGCCGTTGTGGGTTCTGCGCCGGATGTCCGGGTTGTCGCCGGGCCGAATGATTTGGATAACTTAAGTACCAATGAGAGGTTAGGCCTGATTTGCCAAACCACGCAGAGCCCGGATTATTTTGCAGAGACGGCAGCGGCGATTCTCAAGAAGGGCTTTTCGGAACTAAAGATTATTAATACACTATGTCGGGAAACTATGGCCCGTCAGGAGGCAGCCGTCAAACTGTGTCGGCAGGTGGATGTGATGTTTGTGCTGGGGGGGCTGCATAGCGCCAACACGAAAAAACTGGCCGAACTGTGCAAAAAGCACAATCCGCAAACGTTTCATTTGCAAAACTGGCAGGAACTTGATAAAAGAATACTTTCCGGAAAACGGACCGCAGGCGTTACCGCCGGAGCTTCGACTCCGGACTGGGTCATCGAAGACTTTGTCAGACATCTGCAGGAATACTCTCCGGAAGAACCGGCTCTTTGAGAAGGTGCAAAGACCGTCGGCTGTGTGGGCCGGCGGCAAGGAATAAATTAACCCGGGATGCAGAAAGCCCGGCGGCGTACATGTGGGGCGCCGTCGGTGCGGTTTGAACAGACTCCACAAGAGACGGATTTTTTATGGTAGACAGAAACATTATCAGCAAGCTCGGTCTGACGGCCGAGGAACTCGAAAAACAAGTCAGTGAAATCTTTACGGATGAGCATGACAAGCTGCTCGGCGAGGTTCTGGATAAGAATGTGGAAGCCCTCGTTCCGGGCACGATTGTCAAAGGGCGGATTATCACCCAGCTGGGCAATGATGTGATTGTCGAGCTGGGCTTAAAGAGCGAAGGCATTGTGGATGCTTCGGAATTTGATGACCCGTCTGAAATTCAGCCGGGCAGGGAAATCGAGGTGCTTCTGGAGGAAGTGGATGCCGAGGGGTCGATTCTGCTGTCCAAGCGGAAGGCCGATCGGATTCGCGGCTGGGAGCATGTGATTACACATCACAAAGAGGGCGATATCGTCAAGGGAGTTGTCAGCCGCCGCATCAAGGGCGGTCTGCTGGTGGATATCGGCGTGCCGGTCTTCCTGCCCGCTTCGCAGGTGGACATCCGCAAGCCCGGCGACATCAGCCGGTTTATCGGGCAGGAAATTGAGTGCAAGATTCTCAAGATTGATACGGAAAACCACAATATTGTCGTGTCCCGCCGGAAGATTATTGAAGAGAATCGGCAGGCCAACAAAGAAAAACTGCTGGCGGAACTGGAAGTCGGCCAGCTCCGCAAGGGCGTGGTCAAGAACATCGCCGATTTCGGCGTCTTTATCGACTTGGGCGGTCTGGACGGCCTGCTGCATATTTCGGATATGAGCTGGGGCCGCATCTCTCATCCGTCCGAAATGGTGCAGATGGACCAGGAAATCGAGTGCGTGGTCATCGGCATCGACCGGCAGGCCGAAAAGGTTTCGCTGGGACTGAAGCAGAAGACCCCCAGCCCGTGGGAAACGGTCGCTCAGCGGTATCCGGTCGGCAGCCGGGTAAAGGGCACGGTGGTCAATATTATGAATTACGGGGCCTTTGTGCGGCTGGAAGAAGGCGTTGAGGGCCTCATTCACATCAGCGAGATGAGCTGGACCAAGCGGATTGCCCATCCGGCGGATATCCTGCAGGTCGGCCAGGAAGTCGAGGTGGCCGTGCTGGACATCAACAAGGAAAAGCAGGAGATTTCGCTGGGCTTAAAGCAGCTGGAAACCAACCCGTGGTCGATTGCCGGCCAGAAATATCCGGTCGGGACGATTGTGACCACGAAGGTGACCAGTCTGACCAACTACGGGGCCTTTGTGGAAATCGAGCCGGGCATTGACGGGCTGATTCATATTTCCGACCTGAGCTGGACGAAGAAGTACAACCACCCCGGCGAGTGCCTCCAGAAGGGCCAGGAAGTCAAGTGCGTGGTGCTCGAAATGGATGAAGAGAAGCACCGCATTTCGCTGGGCATCAAGCAGCTGACGGAAGACCCGTGGGTTCGGGCGATTCCGGAAAAGTATATTCCGGGACAGATTGTCCGCGGTGTGGTGACCAAGCTGACCAACTTCGGCGTCTTTGTGGAGCTGGAGCCGGATTTGGAGGGGCTGCTTCATATTTCCGAGCTGTCCGACGAGAAGGTCGAGTCTCCGCAGGATGTCGTCAAGATCGGCGATGTGCTGGAGGTGAAGATTCTTCGGGTGGATACGGAAGCCCGCAAGATCGGCCTTTCGCTGCGTCGGGTCCGCTGGGCGGCGGAAGACCAGGCGGCCTCTGCCGGCGGCGAAGAGAAGAAATCCTCCTCGGAAGGCAAGCCGGAAACCCCGACTCGCCGAGGCGGTCTGGACGGCACGCTGATGCCCGGACCGATGAAGATTTCGTCGGAAAACAGGCCGGAAAACGCCTGATGGCTTGCTGGATTGTCTGCTGACATTCAAGCGCCGCGTTCGAACGAGAGCGCGGCGTTTTTTTTGGGTCTCGGGCGAGATTTTCAGCGGCAAACGATCATTTGGAAGGATATGGAACAGACCATTTCGACAGCGGGTTGGGTGATGTTGGCGTTTTGCGGCTTGCTGGTCGGGCTGTCCAAGACGGCGCTGCCGGGTGCAGGGATTCTGGCGGTGCCGCTGGCGGCGATGGCGGTGCCCGCGCGGGCTTCGGTCGGTCTGCTGCTGCCGCTGCTGATTTTTGCCGATTTGTTTGCGGCGGCATATTACCGCCGACAGGCCCAGTGGTCTTGTCTGCTGCGGCTGCTGCCGGCGGCGCTGCTGGGCATTGCGGCGGGGTTTGTCCTGATGCAGCGTCTGGATGACCGCCGGCTGGCGCCGCTGATTGGGCTTGTGGTTCTCGCGATGCTGGTGCTGAAGGCCCGCGGCTTTTCTTCCAACGGCGACAGGCCGCCGTCCGGACGTCTGTTTGCGTATGCGATGGGCTTTGCCGCGGGGGTGACGACGCTTCTGGCCAATGCGGCGGGCCCTGTGATGACGCTGTATCTGCTTTCGATGAAGCTGGACAAGGACAAGTTCGTCGGCACCTCCGCCTGGTTCTTCTTTGTGGTTAACTGGGTGAAGGTGCCGTTTCTGCATCATCTGGGGCTGATTACGCCGCAGTCCCTGCTGGCGGATGTGTACGTTTTTCCCGTTGTTGCACTCGGGGCGGTCGGGGGCATCATCCTGCTGCGGCATATTCCGCAGCGGCTGTTTGAACTCCTCACGGTGGTGCTGGCCGCCGCGGCGGCCGTCAAACTGCTTTTCTGACTTCGAGATACCGAGCTGCTAACAAGCAGAAAGCGAAAGTCAGGAAAAAGAAGAAATGGCTGTCCGAGCCTGCGAGGGAATCAGCTCCGGGCGCAAGCCTGGGGAGAAGGGACAACGCATCGATCTCTTTCCCACACCCTTGCGGGTGCGGCTATCCCATAGCGCCCGCTGCGCGGGCTCAAAAATCCGCTTGCCGTCATTCCCCGGCCTGCCGTCATTCCCCGGCCTGTCGTCATTCCCCGGTCTGTCGTCATTCCCCAGTCTGTCGTCATTCCCCAGTCTGTCGTCATTCCCGCGAAGGCGGGAATCCAGGGTTTTTTATCGATCTTTTCCCCACGGGCTGGCGCCTGTGGTTATCGTACAGCGCCCGCTGCGCGGGCTCAAAAATCCGCTTGCCGTCATTCCCCGGCCTGTCGTCATTCCCCGGCCTGTCGTCATTCCCCGGTCTGTCGTCATTCCCCGGTCTGTCGTCATTCCCCGGCCTGTCGTCATTCCCCAGTCTGTCGTCATTCCCGCGAAGGCGGGAATCCAGGGTTTTTTATCGATCTTTTCCCCACACCCTTGCGGGTGCGGCTATCCCATAGCGCCCGCTGCGCGGGTTCAAAAATCCGCTTGTCATTCCCCGGCCTGTCGTCATTCCCCAGTCTGTCGTCATTCCCCGGTCTGTCGTCATTCCCGCGAAGGCGGGAATCCAGGGTTTTTTATCGATCTTTTCCCCTCGCCATGGCGGGCGAGGCTTTCATTCTGCTGTCTTTGAATTATTCTTTCTCCGCAAGGACAGTCACGGGTCCCAGAAGCCCGGAGGGCTCCAGCCGCCAGTCGCGCCGGACGGTAATGTTGGTTTTGGTGCGGCGCTGGTCAGGCGGCAGGTCCCGGTCGCCGATGAGCCGATTGCGCCAGGAGTTGACCACTTCCACTTCGAGCACATTGACGCCGTTTTTCAGCACGGAGGTGATATCCGCCTGAAACGGCGGTGTCCAGAGAATCCCCAGCTCTTTGCCGTTGAGCGTCACTTTGGCGATGCCGACATCTTCCACGCGTCCGAGGTCCAGCCGATATTCCCGGCCGGGCTGAAGGGGCTTTTCGAGCTGGAAGCTTTTCTTATAGACCGCCGCCCCGGAGTAGAAACGCACGCCTTCCTGCTCGTGCTGGCTCCAGTCGAGCAGGTCGGGAAAGACGATTTCCTCCGGGCCGCCCCAATTGGGGTCAAAAGAAACCAGCCAGGGGCCGGTGAGAGTCTGGACAGTCAAATACTCCTTATAATTGGCTGCAGGAGCCGACTGCGCAGCCGCCGACGGCTGAAATACAACAAAGATGGAACCGTACGGGCCGAAGCGCAGCGGCACCTCGATGCGTCCGTCCGTCTGCCGGAAGGCGGCGGGTCTGACCTGTCCGCTGACAGGGTCCCACAGCTGCGGTGTTTTGCCGCTGATTCGGAAACGGCAGTCGGCCGTCACGACAGCTTCCGTCTGGTTGGAGACAAAATACACATCTGCATCCTCGCGGGTATAGTGAATGTAGTCCAGCTGCACATTGGAGTCGGCACTGGAAAATTCGAAGTCGGGACGAATGCGGTCTTCGAGCAGGACCTGGCGTGCGGTCTTGCCCCAGATGAGCCGGCCGGTGCCGATGGTGCGCTGACCGGCAGGCGGGGTCACTTCGCCCCACAGCTGATCGGTCAGCTGCTCGAAACGCTGCCGGGCCGACAGTCCGCCGACCAGGGAAACCATCCGTTCCGGACGCTCACAGAGGACCGTTGCCCCCTGACGAAGCAGTTCGTTGACTTTTTCGAGGGCCTCAAGCGAAAGGACTTTGTGATCAGGCATGACCAGCAGATGATAAGAGATGCCGCCAGGAACGACGATTTTGCCGGAGCGGACTTTCAGTTTGGCCAGAATGACTTCATCCGTGATGTCATAGTCGAATCCGGGCAGGACTTTGGCCGGGTCGTCTTCCTTGAGCCGGGCGATGTTGGGCACATGATCGCCGTAATAATACAGCACATCCGCCACAAATCTGCCTTTGCGGAGCATATATTGGCAGCGGTTGATGTACTGCATAAAGGGGATGGAATGATGCCACCAGGTCACCTGCGGGTTGACGTGGGTGCCCGCAAAATACTCTTGTCCGGGAATGCCCATCTCTTTGGGCGAGCAGGTGAAGGTGTGGAAGAAAATCTGATTCAGTCCGGCGCAGAACTCGTGGTCCATGGCGGGTTTCATCGTCTTCCAGAGCACATCGTTCCAGTGGCGTCCGATGGTGGTAAAGGACTCGGCGGCGACGATTTCTTTGCCGTAAATGTGCGCGGCGGCGGCCGCCTGCTTGACGAAGAAACGCACTTCCGGTGTGGGACGATGGGGGGAGGGCGACCAGAACTCGGACATGACGATATCGCTCTTGCCGTAATTTTTGATGCCGTCAATCGGGCCTGCGTGCGGACCGGCGGATTCGGGCTGAATCTGGAGATTGTGTTTGTGGGCTAATTCCGCAAAAACCGCATAGTGATTGTCGGCTACACAGTCGCCCAGCGTCTTGCGGAAGTCGGCCAGGAAGGCGTTGGACACTTGGCGGCTTTCGATAATCTTGCCGGCGATGACGGGAAGATACGGAATGGGGTCGTAGCCGCGGTATTTTTTGAAGTCTTCGGCAAAACGGTCCGACCAGTTCATTCCGCCGCATTCCCAGCTGTCGGTCTCCAGCTGCTTAAGGACGGTGCCTTTGAGGGGGCCTGCGGCTTCCAATAACGGCTCCACCACCTCGTTCCAGTAGCGTTCAAAAGCGCTGCGGCTGAGGTAATCGATTACCATGCCCTGCCAGCCGCCGCTGGAGGTGGAGACGCGGGCATCGGTGGGCGTATAGCCGAAACGCAGCACCGTCCAGGTGCCGGCGGGTACGGTCCACGTGAGCGTGCCGTCGGCCGACAGATGGTCTGTCAGGTTGAGGATGTCCTGCAGAGAGGCGTCTTCTTCCCCTTCCACAGAAGGAATATCATCCAGCAGGAACCGGCAGTCCGGAGCGGACATCCCCAATTCATCGTGCATAATTTTCAGCTGCAGATTCTGAATGCCCGGGCGGGAGATGGTTCCGGTGATGGGTTTTTTGTTTTCATCGAGCCAATGCAGTTCGGCCACCTGGACATTGCGAGGCCGGTCGGGATGCCGCAGGTCATAGGCCTCTTCAAAAAGGATGCGGAAGACAGTGCCGGTTTGTTTTCCGAATTCGATTGTTTTTGTTTTGCCGTCTTCGATGGAGACGGCCTCAAGCGGAGGATTTTCATCAATTTGGATGCGGACTCTTTTGGGACCGTAGCCGGGCCGGCCCAGGATTTGTGCACCGGTGATGACAATGGGTTTTTCAAAGGTAAACTGAAGCCACTGGGGCTTTTCAGCGGAGGGCCCTTGTCCGGGTTCGGTGCCGCCGCTGACCCAGAAGGTATCCGGATTGCCGTCAAAGACGAGGGCGGCGGGATAATCCTGCTGAGCAGAACTGCTTTGGACCGTCCAATGGATGTCGGAGGGCTTGTGCTGCTTCAAAGGAAAAGCCAGCACAGCAATGTCCCGATACCAATTCCGGTTTTCGGGCATCGGCAGTTTCTGTTTGTACTGCTGCGGGCCCTCAATCTGCACTTCGGACCAGGTCAGGTGTTTGGCGGCAAAATCGGCCGTTACATTGGGACCGCCCAGATTCCAGCCGCTCTGGATAGACAGTCCCAATTCCAGCCCGAGCCGCTGGGCCTCCCGGAGGGCGTGTTGGTACAGTTTGACCCACTCCGGACTTCCAAAGAGCGGCCCGGCAGGGACCTGGGCATTGCCCCGCTGTTCAGCGCCTCCGGCATCAAAAATCATTGCCCCGCTGAATCCCTTGGCTTTCATCTCCTCCAGGTCGCGGGTGATGGCCTCGGCGGTGACGTTGCTGTTCAGCCACCACCACCAGCATCGCACTCCCGCCCAGGCGGGAGGATTTTGAAACTCCTGTTCAGACAAGACGGCAAATGTCGGCCCAACAAGTGTGCACAGCAGAAGCCAGCAAACGAGGCACCGCATATCTCTTCCCTTTCTTCCGGATGAACAAAAAAAGATTTTCTATCTTATATCATAATGCCAAACGGTATCCAGAATTATTTGACTGAAAAACGGGCATGATTGCCTATTTTGACGGTGCATTCCGACCGAGAATTAGGGATTTTGTTGACAAAACTGAGGAATTCCGATAATTTATCCGGTGATTTCTGCAAACCTATTAAAAGGAAGAACCAATGAGCAAGCCAACCTTATCTGCCTATCTTCGGGATCATTTGGAGAATGTAAATCGCAAGCAGGAGCCCGGTCCCTTCTTGACCATTTCGAGGCAGTTCGGCTGTGATGGGTTCGAATTAGGGCAATTTCTTCTGGAAAAACTCAACCAGCGGGACGAATTAGGCCGTTGGAAACTGTATTATAAGGAACTGCTCAAGCAGCTGGCGGAGGATACCGGCCTGACAGAGGAACTGATTGAACAGGAACGGCGGTCCAAGCCGAGTCTTTTTAAGGATTTCCTGCGCGGTTTGCGAAAGGGAAATGTTCCGGACGGGTACGAAATCCGCAACAAAATAACACTAATGGTGCGCACCATTGCCTACGAAGGGTATGCGATTATTATCGGACAGGGAGGGGCGGCGGCGACCTATGATATTGACAACGGTTTGAGTGTTCGGGTGGAGGCGCCGAGAGATTGGAGAATTGCCAGAGTGAGCATACGAGAGAAAATAGATAAAACGGCGGCCGCTGTTAAAATAGATGAAATAGATAAACAGCGAGAGTTTATGCGGCGTTTCTATGAAGAGAAAAATCCCCGTGAGCCGGCGTTTGCGATTACGCTGGACAACTCGATTTTCAAAAAAGAACAGATGGCGGACTTGATTCTTCTGGCGATGGAGCAGAAGGGGCTGATTGGGGCCGCCAAAAAGCCATGAAGCAGGACAATCTGTTTTCTTGCAAAAAACAGCAAGTTTTCCCTTGTTCTGTGCAAAAGGGTTGCTATTATATCCCCTGACATACTGGGCAGAGTTTTCAAAACCGCCGAAAGCAGGACGATTCTATGGAACTGATTCAGCGAATCAAGGATGCCGAACAGCAGGCCAAACAGATTATCGAACAGGCCAAAAAAGAGGCCGCTGAGCTTCTGGAAAAAACGGCTGATGAACAGCAGCAGAAGCGCCGTCAGGCCGTCCAGAGGCGAAAGGAAACAATCGCGACGGCTCTTGCGGAAGCGGAACGGAACGGTCGGGCCCAGGCGGAATCTCTGCTGAAGGAAGGGCAGAAACAAATCGAATCGCTTCGACAGAAAACGGCCGGCCGAATGGAAGAAGGCATCCGTTTTATCTTGTCCCAGCTGCCTCAATGAAACCCCGTCGGGGATGAATACGGACGCGTAAAAAGGGAACAAACCGATGGCCATTGCGCCGATGGAAAAAATCCTGATTGTTGCTCACCGCAGCCAGGCTGCCGAGCTTCTGGAGGCCCTTCAGGAGGCCGGATTGGTGCATCTGCTGGATGCCGCTCAGGCGATGGTGAGCAAGGAATGGCCGGAGCTTCAGACGGAATTCCGCCGGCCCCGGGAGCTGGAAGAGCTGCTCGGACGTCTGGAACGGGCGATCGAGTTTCTCGAATCCTTTGCACCGGAGCCGTCCAAGGGCGGTTTGTTTTCCTCCCGGCTGCCTGTGGAGTCCTCGCGGTATTTGTCTATCATCAGCGGGCAGGAGGCGATGACCCTGCTGGAGGAGACGGAGCATCTGGAAGACCGGCTGGAAGAGCTCCGCAGCGAACAGGAACAGACCTCCGAGCAGCTGCACCGCCTTCTTCCGTGGCGGAATCTGACCTGCCGGCTGGAGGACTTGACGGCTTTTTCGAGCGTGGAGGTGTATGCGGGAATGATTCCCGTTCAGCATGCTGCTTCGGCCCAAACCGCCCTGGAGGAGCTGTCCTGTTTGGTTGAAACGGTCGGCCAGGCGGAGAACCGCAAGGCCTTTTTGGTTCTTTCCTGGGGCGGCCGGACTGCGGAGATTCAGAGGGTTCTCCGCAGTGCGGAGTTTGAACCGATGCACCTGGAGGGGCTCCAGGGAACGCCGTCGGAGCTGATTGAGCAGTGCCGCTGGCGGCTGCAGGAAATTGACCAGGAGATGGGGCAGGTCCGCCGACAGGCCGCCGACCTGTCGCAGCGCAGCGTGGAGCTGAAGGTCCTGGCCGACTACTATCGCAATCTGCTGGAGCGAAAGACCGCTCAGGCCCAGGCGGCGGCGACGGAACAGACGCTCTTTCTGGAGGGCTGGACCAAACAAAAGGATTATCCCCGGGTACAGGAGATTGTCCGTCGGTTCAGCGCCTGCGATGTGACGGTTTTGATTCCGATGGAGGGGGAAGAACCGCCGGTGGAGATTGAAAATGCGGGCCTGGTTCGGCCGTTTGAAACGATTACCAATCTGTATGGTGTGCCTTCGCCCAGAGATGTGGACCCGACCGTATTTTTGGCGCCGTTTTTTGCTGTGTTTTTCGGATTGTGTCTGACGGATGCCGGCTACGGGATTGTCCTGACGGCGCTGCTGGTCTGGGTGCTTCGGAAGCTTCAGGGCGACAAGCGGGCGATTCAGATGCTTTTGATTTGTTCGATTCTGACCATCGCGGCCGGTGCAGTGACCGGAAGCTGGTTTGCCGATACCATCCAGGCGCTGCTGCCGCAGGAGGAAGGCAGTCTGGGGGCCCGTCTGAATCTGTGGCGGGAGAAGCTGATGCTTTTTGACCCGATGCAGGATCCGCTGATTTTTATCGGCCTGGCGCTGGGATTGGGATATGTGCAGATTCTGTTCGGTTTGGCGGTTGCATTTGTCAATCTGCTGCAGCAGCGCCGGTATGCGGAGGCGGTCTTTGAGAAGCTGACATGGATTGTGCTTTTGAACTGTCTGCTGATTCTCGGACTGGCTTCCCAGAAGACGGTTCCGGCTTTTCTGGCGGCGCCGGCCGGATGGCTGGCCCTGGCGACGGCGGCCGTGATTTTCTGGTTTACGGAGCGGAAAAGCGGGCTGGCCGGGCGAATCGGCGGAGGAACCTTTGCCGTATTCAGCACGGTGTTTTATCTGGGGGACATTCTCAGTTATGTGCGTCTGATGGCGCTGGGAATGGTGACCGGCGGGCTGGGAATGGCCATCAATATTCTGACCAAACTGCTGATGGATATCCCGTACGTGGGTTTTGTCCTGGGGCTTGTTCTGTTCGTGGCCGGCCATGGCGTGAATATTGTGCTGTCGCTGCTGAGCGCGTTTGTTCACAGCCTGCGGCTTCAGTTTGTGGAATTTTTCCCGAAGTTTTTCAGCGGGGGCGGACGGGAGTTTTCCCCGCTGCGGACACGGTATAAGCATGTGTTGGTTGTGGAGAATCAAACAAGAAAAGCGTGAGTCTTTATTAAGGGAAGGTTACGACGATGGAATACGGATTGGCACTGGCATTCAGCGGAGCGGCGTTTGCAACATTTCTGGCCGGAATCGGCTCCTCTATCGGTCTGGGAATTGCCGGGCGCAGTGCATCGGGCATTCTCAGTGAAAAGCCCGAGCAGTACGGTCTGATGACGCTTCTGGTGGTTCTGCCCAGTACCCAGGGGATTTACGGACTGGTGATTTCGCTGTTTATCATGATTAAAATCAATTTGTTCGGAGGCAATCTGGCGGATGTATCGCTGGCCGAAGGCATCCAGATTCTGGCGGCTTCGCTTCCGGTCGGCATTGCCGGTCTGTTCAGCGGAATTCATCAGGGCAAGACCTGCGCGGGAGGCATCCAAATGGCAGCCAAGCGTCCGGAGATGGGTGTCAAGGCCGGCGTGGTCTATGCAGCGCTGATTGAATTCTACGCCATTTTGGGCTTTTTGGTCTCGTTCCTGCTGATTTTCATCGGCATTAAATAACCCGCTTCTTGGCGGACCCAACCGAAACCCCCGGACTTAGACAGGAATCGTACCATGAAAGCCGAGCAGGTCACGGAGAAAATCCTCAGCGAAGCCAGGCAGGAGGCGGAGCGGATTCTGGACGAGGCGCGCCGCCAGGTTCAGGCCCGACAGGAGGCGTTTGAGCGGGAATCCGCGGCATTCGAGCAGGAGACGGAGCAGCTGGCCCGCCGCAGCGCCGAGGACAAACAGGCGCGGATGCTGGCGGCGGCCCGGATGGAGCTGCGGAAAAAGATTTTGGCTGCCAAGAGAGAGCTGCTGGATGAGGTGTTCGAAAAAGCCTATCAGCGGCTGAACCGGCAGGAGGACGGCGCCTATCTGGAGCTGATGGGCCGGCTTCTGATGCAGGCGGTTGTTACCGGCGATGAAGAAGTGGTCGTCGGCAGAAACGAAACGCGGATTAATCAGGATTTTCTCAAGCAAATCAACAAGCGTCTGGGGCCGGGCTACAAGGGCAATCTGCGGCTTTCGTCCGAGCGGGCGGATCTGGACGGAGGATTTCTCCTTCGTCGGGGCAAAGTGCAGGTCAACTGCTCGCTGAAGGTGCTGCTGGAACAGATTCGTGAACGAATAGAGATGGAACTGGCTGAAAAATTATTCGGCAACTGATGGATTCGTTTCCGCCCATTCTGGATTTTTACCGGTATCCTCCAATCGGCGAGGAAGACTGGCGGTATGTGTACGCGACCGCGCGGGTTCGCGTGCTGGAAACGCTGATGCTCAAGCGGTCGATGCTGTCGGAGCTGGCTCATGCGGACGGGTTCGAAACGGCCGCGGAGCTGCTGAGCGGAACGGAATATGCCGTCGGTCGGCAGGCGTCGGCAGAGGAAATCGAACAGGTGCTTCTGGGCCGCCGGCGTCAGGTGCGGCAGCTGTTTGTGCAGCTGGCGGAGGAGCCGGGGTTTGTGCAGATGTTTCAGGCACGGGAGGATTTTTCCAATATGCGTCTGGCCGTGCGCCGCGTCGTTACGGACAGACCCCTGGGCACGGACTACAGCCCGGAGGGAGCGGTTCCGGCGGAGGAGTTTGAGGAAATTTTCGAACAGGAAAACTATCAGCGGTTTCCGGAGTATCTGCAGGAAGCGGTGGAGGCCGCCGTTCTGGCCTACTATGAAAACAAGGATGTTCGGCAGATTGATTACGCCATCGACCGGGTGGAGGCCGCCTGGCGGGTTCGGCACAGTCTGGCCATCGGCAGCGTCTTCTGTCTGTCGCTGTCGCGGATTCGAATTGATTTGCACAATATCCGGACGATGCTGCGGCTGAAAGCCGCCGAACGGACGGAGCGGAATCTGTTTCTGCCGGACGGTTTTGTGGATACGGCCCGGTTTCTCCAGGGGCTTGAGCATGGCTACGATACGCTGGCGTCGCTGTTTGCGGCGACTCCCTATCAGGAACTGGTGGAGGAAGCGGTCCGGTATCTGCGGGAAAAGGGGTCGTTTCTGGCCCTCGAGCGGGGCTGTGAAGATTATCTGATGGAATTTCTGAAGACCACGCGTCAGCTGGCGGCGGGTCCGCAGCCGATTGCGGCTTATCTGCTGATGAAGGAGGCGGAGATTCGAACGGTTCGGATGCTGCTGATGGGCAAGAAAAACGGCCTGTCAACCGAACTGCTGCTGGACCGGCTGGGGACGTGGATGGATTAACAGACCGGCATTCGGCCGGGCAAAAAATATAACCGGAAGCCGCTGTCGGCTTCCAAAGGGACGGAAATGGAAGGCAAAGCAGCCGTATTGGGAACAGCGGATTTTGTGATGCCGTTTTCGGCGCTGGGGCTGGATACGTTCGCCGTGGAGCCGACTTCCGAAGCGGTGCAGGAGACGGCCCGGGTCATCCTCCGCCAGCAGTACACGCTGGTGGTGGTGGCGGAAAATGTGGCCCGCCAGGCCCAGTCGGTTTTTGATACGACGATGCGGAAGGCCCTGCCCTGTGTGGTGGTGGTGCCGTTTACCGCCGAACCGTCCGGGATTGCAACCGAATCGCTCGGGCGGCTGATTAAACTGGCCGCCGGTATCAATATTCTCAAGCATTAGCGCACAGCCCATCAGGGAACTTTTTGAGCAAACGGAAGCAGGAAATATGACGGAACAAAAAATCGGAAGAATCGTCAAGGTGGCCGGCCCGGTGGTGGTGGCCGAAGGAATGACCGGCGCTCATATGTACGATGTGGTTCGCGTCGGCGAAGAAAACCTCATCGGGGAAATTGTGGAGCTGCACGGCGACCGGGCCAGCATTCAGGTCTATGAAGACACGGTCGGCATCGGTCCCGGGGAGAAGGTGGTCAATACCGGCGCCCCGCTGAGTGTGGAACTGGGGCCCGGGCTGATTTCGAACATCTATGACGGCATCCAGCGTCCGCTGAGCGCTCTGGTGGAAGCGCAGGGCAGCTTCATCAAGCGCGGCAGCGATATTCCGGGCCTTCCGCGGGACAAAAAATGGCACTTCCGCCCGACCCTCCAGAACGGCACCGAAGTCGGGCCCGGGGATATTCTGGGCGAGGTGCAGGAATCAACCCTGGTTCGGCACAAGATTATGGTGCCGCCCGGCGTGCGGGGACGGCTGGAGGGCCTCTCGGAGGGCGAGTTTACCGTTACGGACAAGATTGGTACGGTCCAAACGAAGGACGGCGAGCGGGTGCTGACGCTGATGCAGAAGTGGCCTGTGCGGCGGCCCCGTCCGGTTCAGCAGCGGCTGAATCCCAACAAGGTGCTTCTGACGGGCCAGCGTGTGATTGATGCATTTTTCCCGATTGCCAAGGGCGGAACGGCCTGTGTGCCCGGTCCGTTCGGCACCGGCAAAACGGTTGTCCAGCACCAGCTGGCCAAGTGGGTGGATGCCGACATCGTGGTGTATATCGGATGCGGCGAGCGCGGCAACGAAATGACGGACGTGCTCAGGGAGTTTCCCGAACTGATCGACCCGCACAGCGGCGAGCCGCTGATGAAACGGGTTGTTCTGCTGGCCAACACGTCGGATATGCCTGTGGCGGCGCGGGAAGCGTCGGTTTATACCGGCATCACGATTGCCGAATATTTCCGCGATATGGGACTGTCGGTGGCGCTGATGGCTGACAGCACCAGCCGATGGGCGGAGGCGATGCGGGAAATCTCCACGCGGCTGGAGGAAATGCCCGCCGAAGAAGGGTATCCGGCCTATCTGGGGGCGCGAATCGCCTCCTTCTATGAGCGGGCCGGCCGGGTCATCTGCTCCGGAAGCCCGCAGCGGGAAGGGGCCCTGTCCATCATCGGGGCCGTCAGTCCGCCCGGCGGCGACCTGTCCGATTCGGTGGTGCAGGCCACCCTGCACGTCGTGAAGGTCTTCTGGTCTCTGCTGGCCCGGCTGGCCCAGCAGCGGCACTTCCCGGCGATTGACTGGCTGACCAGTTATTCCTTCTATAAGCAGTATCTGGCGGAGACCTTTGAGGACAAAGACAAGGGACGCGAGTTCGTTCAGATGACCAAAGAGGCGATGGCTCTGCTGGAACAGGAAGCCCAGCTGGTGGAAATCGTCCGTCTGGTCGGAGCGGAGGCCATCAGTGCCGCCGACCGGATGGCCCTCGAAACGGCCAAGAGCATCCGCGAGGACTTCCTGCACCAGAACGCCTTCCACAAGGTGGATACCTACACGCCGATTGACAAGCAGTATGATATGCTCAGTCTGATTCTGCATTTTCATCGGCAGGGGCTGGCGGCGATTGAGCGCGGCGTAGAAACGGCGGAGCTGTTCGCCCTGCCGGTTCGGGAGGATATCGCCCGGGCCAAATACATTGATTATGCCGAGGCGGACAAGATTCGGGCGATTCGGGACAAAATCGACGCCCAGATTAAGGAACTTGCCTCTTCTGCGGCGGCCAAGTAAGCAACCCATCAGACAGCAGACACAGGAGTTTGCCGATGTTGAAAGAATACAGAACCGTTCAGGAAATCGCCGGACCGCTGATGCTCGTGGAGGGTGTCGAGCGGGCCAAATACGGTGAAATCGTGGATATCGAGATGGGCGACGGCACCATCCGGCACGGTCAAATCCTGCAGGTGGAAAAGGACAAGGTGCTGGTGCAGGTGTTTGAAGGGACCGAAGGCATCGACGTGCGGGATACGACGGTGCGGTTTCTGGGCAAGCCGATGGAGCTGGCGGTCTCGCCGGACATCCTCGGGCGGGTTTTCAGCGGAACGGGGCAGCCCAAGGACGGCGGCCCGGCCATCATCCCCAAAAAGCGGCTGAACATCAACGGCAACCCCATCAATCCCTATGCCCGCGACTATCCCAATGAGTTCATTCAGACGGGCATCAGCACAATTGACGGGCTGAACCCGCTGGTGCGCGGGCAGAAACTGCCGATTTTCTCCGGTTCGGGTCTGCCGCACGATGAAATCACGGCCCAGCTGGCCCGGCAGTCCACCGTGCTGGGCAAGGGAGAAAACTTTGCAGTAGTGTTTGCGGCGATGGGCATTACGTTCGAGGCGGCCCAGTTCTTCATCAACGACCTGACGGAAACGGGGGCCATCGAGCGGGCCGTGCTGTTCATCAATCTGGCCAACGACCCGGCGATTGAGCGGATTGCCACGCCGCGTGTGGCGCTGACGGCGGCGGAATACCTGGCGTTTGAAGAGGATATGCACGTGCTGGTTATCCTGAATGATATGACCAACTACTGCGAGGCACTGCGCGAAATCAGCGCCGCCCGCAAGGAAGTGCCGGGCCGGCGCGGCTATCCGGGCTATCTGTACACCGACCTGGCGACCATTTATGAACGGGCCGGCCGAATCAAGGGCAAAAAAGGCTCGATTACGATGGTGCCGGTACTGACAATGCCGGAAGATGACAAAACGCACCCGGTGCCCGACCTGACGGGCTATATTACGGAAGGGCAGATTATTATGAGCCGCTCGCTTCATCGGCGCGGGATTGCTCCGCCGGTGGATGTGCTGCCCAGCCTGTCGCGTCTGAAAGACAAAGGCATCGGACCGAACAAGACCCGCGAGGACCACGCCGACCTGTACAACCAGCTTTATGCGGCCTATGCCCGCGGCAAGGAAGCTCAGGAATTGGCGACGATTCTGGGCGAGGCGGCCCTGTCAGCGGAAGACCAGAAGTATATGAAGTTTGCCAACGAGTTTGAGGCCCGCTACATCTCGCAGGGCTATTATGAAAACCGGACGATCTTCCAGACCCTGGACCTCGGCTGGGAGCTGTTGAGTATGTTCGAAAATGTCGAACTGAAACGAATTGATATTAAACTCATTGAAAAGTATATGCCGAAATTCCGTGCCAAAAAGGGCTCGGATACGGCCGAAGCCGAAAAAGCCTAAACGCCGGAACCTATGCAGCAGAATATCAACGCAACCCGAATGGAAATGCTGCGGCTTCGCAGGCGCGTCGCCCTGGCCGTGCGGGGCCATCGTCTGCTCAGCCAGAAGCGGGATGAAATCAGCCGCCAGCTGGTGCTGATTTCCCGCTCCCTCAAGGAGCTGCGGCAGAAGGTCGAGCGGGAGCTGCTGGAAACGAGCCGGCGGTTTGTGATGGCCCGTTCCACGATGGAGCCGGAACACGTCCGGGCGGCTCTGGACGTCCCCACCAAAAAGTTTTCGCTGGCTGTGCAGTTTGCCAGTGTGATGAGCGTAAAGGTGCCGCAGCTGACCAAGCAGATTGAAGGCGATATCCTCTGCTATGGATTTGCCGCAACCAGCGGCGAAATGGATGTGGCGCTGCGGGCCCTGGAGCGGGCGTTTGATATGCTGATTGAACTGGCGGAAAAGGAAAAGCAGGCCCAGCTGCTGGCGATTGAACTGCAAAGCACCCGCCGGCGCGTAAATGTTCTGGAGCACGTGGTTATTCCGGAGCTTCAGGCGACGATTCGGTTCATTTCCAACAAACTCGGCGAGGCCGAACGGGACAACATCAGCCGACTGATGATTATTGCCGATATGATTCGCGGAGAATAACGGCGGATTTTCTATCGGAGACCTCCGTATCTCAGAAAACGGTTCTTGCCTCCCAGGTATTCTGCCTGTACAATATCTCCTTCATTGAACGGTTAAGCCGAAATCTTAACGAAACCGGTTTAGGAGCCGGTGCATAATCTTTTAATTATGGCAGAACCCAGTCCAGGCATAAAACCCGCCGGGCCTACCAAATCCTTTATGACGGCCGGCCCGACTTTGCACTACAGCCATGCGAATGTGTACAGCTGCTGGCTGCTGTCGATTGTGGTGTATGCAGGGGTTTGTCTGTTCTGGGGCCGCCTGACCAACGGGCAGTTTCTGGTTCTGAATCTTCTGGAGCTGTTTCACCCGCATCAATGGCATCTGGGACGGGTGGTTACGGAACCCCTGAGCATCTATGAGTATCCCTGGCAGATTGCGATTTTAGGCACACTGATGGGGATTCTGGCGGTCGGACCGCTGCTGACGGCCCAGCTGATGAGTTTTCGATTCAGCATCCCGATGATTGTGCTGGCTGTTTTTCTGGCCCGTCTTCCGATGCTGGGGGGCTTTCTGGTGCTGTCCTGTATTGCGGTGGCCTGCCGGCCGCTGCGGTTTCGTTCGCGGATTATTTCGCTGGCGCTGTGCATGGCCGGTCCGATGATTTACTGGGCGGCCTTCGGCGGGATTCACAGCAGCGACCCGATTCGATGGGGCATTTCCTATACCCCGTGGATTTACGCCTGGCTGATTGCGATGCTGATTGCCGGAGTCGTCATCGCCGTCGGGCATTATACGCGGTATCGTCCGGGGCTGGTCTGGCTGATGACGCTGGCGGCGGGTGCCGCCGCATTCCTGACCTTTGAAAGGACCATCGGGTTTGATGAACTGGACTTTCAGTTGTTTGTGGCCGGCCACAATCCGGAAGAGCAGGTGGAGTTTCACGACCATTCTCTTACGAAATATCTGGATCGAATTCTGGCTGATGAGATGCGGTACAGTTATTTTGCGGGCTATTTCTATCCGAGCGACAAAATCGATCTGCGGAAAAAACTTCGGGAGGAAATTGAAAATCTGCTGTACTACAACCGCTGGCCGCAGTGGTTTCTCAGCGACCTGCCGGAGAAGCTGCGGTATCAGTCCAAACGAAGCGAACTGCTGGCGCAATACAACTATTTTCTGGACAAGAGACCGAACAGCCGCCGGGTTCCGATTGCCCTGTATTTCAAGGCGATGCTGAACGAGCTGGCGCCCGATGCCCGCTATTTCGGGCAGACGGAAGTGCTTCGTTTCTATCGCGACTATCCTTTTTATGAAAATCTTCACATCTGGCAGGACCTTCTGGTTCGGTTTCCGCAGAGCCCGGAGGCGCTGGAGTCCCGATGGCGTCTGGCGGTTCACATGGCCGGGCGGGGCCGCTTCAAGGAAGCCCATGATTTGTGTACGGTGGCGCTGGCTCTTCTGGAGCAAATGCTGCCGTCTTTTTCGGAGCCGCCGATTGCCGCCGGCAGTTTTACAACAGCGTTTGGGCATCCGATTCAAACGGCGATGACCCGGTACAAGCTGCAGGACCTTCGAAGCCGTCTGCTGATGCTGATGGAGCTGATTTCGCCCGCCAACCAGGGCGGCAGCGAAGCGGAGCGTCAGCGTCTGGCCCGGTTTGTTCTGCTCAACCCGTACGGAATCCAGTATGCCCGGCAGATTGAGGACCTTCTGGCGTCTTCCTGGGAGGAGGATCCGCTTCGCGACAATCTGCTGGTGGCGCGGACCCGTTTGATGGCGGATTTGCAGGCACGGGCGGCGGCCCTGCGGGAAATCTGGGAAAAATATCCGGACCGTGACGGAGGGATTCAGGCCCTTTATGAACTGGGGGCCCTGCGCCTTCAGCAGTGGAAGGAGGCCAGGGCGGACGGAGCCAAGACCGAGCTGCTGGCGGAGGCCCGTTCTCTGCTGACCCACCTGATTCAAACCTATCCGCAAAGCCCGTTTGCCGATTCCGCCCGTCGGCTTCTGGCCCCGCTGGCCAACCTGTAATCAACTCCTGAAAAAGTGAGTTATCGGACGTCCGGAAGCGGCTGCCAAAACTCAACGGACATTCAGGAAGCATCTGTTTTGAAATGCAACCTTCCGGACCGATAAAAACCTTTTTGACAGTTCGTCTGAAAACCAACGGCGTCTTCTTTTTTTGAAAAACGTTTGCGGACTTACCTGCCGCCTCAGTTTGGCCGATAGAGAAAGCGGATTGATTGTTATAGTTTAAAAGACGAGGACCTGCCGGAACGAAGGTCCGCCCTGATTTTGTTTTGTGAAGGAAGAAAGAGTCGGGCCCTGCCGTGAATCGGGCCGCCGGCGCCAAACCTCAACCTCCAAACGAGGCCGTTTATGGATGCGGACAGGGAAAACGGGAAAAACAGTTCAGCCAGACACTGGCTTACCTGGGCCCTGCTGGCTCTGCTGCCCGGTCTGACCGGATGGTGCATCGTTTTGACACAGCGGCAAATCCAGCAGAACCGGACGGACAGCTATCGGGAAATCAGCCGGCAGGAGAAGGAAGAATTTCTTCGAATGTATGAGGAATGGAATCGTCTCAGTCCTCAGGAAAAGGCGGACAATCCGTGGGGCAGCGGACCCTACGGGGGACCGGAGATACAAAAACGGCTGCGGTCGCATCAGGAAGAACGGCTGATGGCCGACCTTCCGGAACTGATGGCCGACCAGGCCTTCCCGAGTGAGCTGGGGGATATTCTTTACGGTCCCGGCTGGAGGCAGCGGGTTCAGAAATATCAGAAACAGATTGAGTTTCAGGAAATCCTGAGCATCTTTTCCACGATTCTGCTGGCGTCCGGCGGGCTGGTGCTTTTCATTGGAACGCTGATTTGGCTGGTCGGATCCGCCAGGGCGGCCGCGGAAAAATCCGAATCAGAGGAATGTTCAGTGGGCACCGAGGATGTTTCCGCCGGCGGAGTATCGGGGGGCATGGCGGAGCAGAAAAGTACCGACCCGCAGCCAAGTCAGGCCAAGGAGGTGTTTCTGTTCCCGCAGCGCAGCGCCTCCGAGAAGAAAGCTGCCGAGGCCGTCAGCGGTACTCCATCCTCCGACACGTCTCCCAACCCGGAGCCGAAAAAACCCGCGGCGGATTTATCCGGCGGCAAACGGGTCAGAACGGACAAGCCGGCTCTTGTGCCGGCCCAAACGGATGAGCTGCAAACCACCGCCCGAACGGCTGCTGCCGTTTTGACGGAACCGGAGCCGGCGGCTGCAGACCCCATTCTGGCATCGCTGATGGCCCCGATTCCGGTCGTCAAAGGACTGTCGGAAATCAGCGAACAGATGTCGGCCATTCGCGAATTCGCCGCCGAACAGCAGAACCAGGTCCGAAAGTTTCAGGACGGCTACGACTGGATGCTGATTAAGCGGTTCTGTCTGCGGATTATCCGCTGCATTGACAATCTGGAGGACCGCATCCGGCAGCTTCAGAACGCCGGCCAGGATGTTTCTATGCTCAGGGACATCCGGGATGAAATTCTGTTTGCCCTCGAATCCAGCGGCGTCGAGCAGTACGAGCCGGAAATCGGGCTGGACTACAAGGGCCTGGAGCGGTATGCCGAATCCGTCCGGGAGAAAAAGGAAAACGATGACCCGAGCAAGAGCGGACGCATCGCAGAAGTCGTCCGTCCGGGCTATCAATATCTGATTAACGATGAGGAAGTCAAAATCGTTCGCTGCGCTCAGGTGAAACTGTATGCGTGAGCGAGAACAGCATAAGGACAGAAGACTATGGGCATGATAGCAGGCATAGATTTGGGAACTACTTTTTCGGCGCTGGCGATTCTGAACAAAATCGGCCGTCCGGAAGTGGTTCCGAACAGTGAAGGAGAGCGGCTCACGCCGTCTGTGGTGTATTTTGATGAAGACCAGGACGCCACGGTTCGTGTCGGCATCGAGGCGCTGAACTGCCGGCAGCTCAATCCGGACCGGGCAATCCGCTGGATAAAGCGGCACATGGGCGATTCCCAGTGGCGAAAGACCATCGGCAATCGGGTCTGGACGCCGGAGGAAATCTCCAGTCTGATTCTGAAAAAGCTCAAACAGGATGCGGAGATGATTTATCCGAACATTGAGCATGTCGTCATCTCCGTGCCGGCGCATTTTGACGAGGTTCGCCGAAAGGCCACAATGGACGCCGGTGCCATGGCCGGGATGAATGTCATCGGCATTGTCAACGAACCGGTGGCGGCGGCGCTCTATTATGCTACGACGCACGATGTCAACGGCCGGGTGCTGGTCTATGACCTGGGCGGCGGCACATTTGACGTGACGATTATGGATGTCAGCGGCCAGAATATTCAGATTGTCTGCAACCAGGGCGACCATGCCCTGGGCGGTGTGGATTTTGACCGGAAAATCCTTCAGATGTTCGAAAAGGCCTATCAGGAGCAGACCGGCCAGCCGCTGATTACCAACTTGCAGGAACAGGCCCAGTATGAAGACGAGGCCGAAGATGTCAAAAAGACGCTGTCGCGCCGCCCGGTGGCCAAAAAGATTCTGTACGGCAAGGCCGGCAGCGCTCGGATTGAAATTACGCAGGCCCAGTTTGAGGAGGCCGCCGAGCCGCTGGTCGGACGCACGGAGATGCTCATTGACGTCAGTCTCCAGGAGGCGGGCTGCACGGTTAAAGAAATTGATCAGGTCCTGCTGGTGGGCGGCAGCACCCGCATCCCGCTGGTGCAGAAACGGCTGACCGAAAAATTCGGCAAGCCCCCGCTGGTGGCCGTCAATGTGGATGAGTGTGTGGCGCTGGGGGCGGCCATCCACGCCGGTTTGACCCTGCTGCGGCAGAATCCTAAACAGGTAGAGGCGGGCATTGCCGCCGGCCTGCGCGACATTAAACTCAAAGATGTCTGCAACCACAGTTACGGAACGCTGTGTGCCCCGTTCGACGAGGCTACGGGCAAGCACGTCATTCGCAACAGCATCCTGCTGAAGAAAAATACGCCGCTGCCGTGCGAGGCCACGCAGACCTTTTATACGATGTGCGAAGGGCAGACGGAGCTTCAGATTACTATCACGCAGGGAGAAGATGAAGACCCGGATTTTGTCAACAAAATTGCGACGGAAATCTTTGAACTGCCCCCCAATCGGCCGGCCAATCGTCCGATTCGGGTTCGATACAGTTATGACCTCAACCAGCGGATGCACTGCACGTTCTGCGACGAGGAGTCCGGCCGAACACTGGAAGTGGACCTGGCTCTGACGCCCGACGGGTCGGCCGTTCAGAAATCCATTCATCAGAAAACAGAGGAAATCGCCAAATTCCAGGTTCGCTGATGACGGAACGGGTCTTGAGCATTCTGATTGTTGTGCTGACGCTGGGAGCGATTGGGGCGGCCCTCGGCCCGGCCTGTCTGCGGCGATGGCTCAGCGTGCTGATACCCGCCCTGGACCCGCGGCGGTTTGCCTGTCGCGTGCTTGTGTTTGAGGAGGAAACAGGCGCCGGCTGCCGGGATATCCTGAAAATTCAGATTCAGGGTGCGATTCGGGCCCCGCATCCGAATTGTGATACCGACCTGCTGATTCAGCTGACCGACGCAACCGACAAAGGGACTGTCAAGCCGGTGCTGTGCCGACGCACGGAATGGACCACGGACGGCACACCCGCCCATCAATACCGCTTTCACAACGGTCTGCTGCCGGCCCGGGTGTCGGTCCTGAAGGACTGGGTTACCATTGCCGAAATCGGTGTCTGGGAGCTGGTCTTTCCGCGGCGAGGACCGGCGGTCCTTGAATGCGAAGTGACCGTTCTGGATAAGGCAGCCGGCAAAGCCCTGGCCTGTGCACGAAGCCAAGTTTCGCTGTTGTCCGAACACTTCGGCTATGAGGAAATTCAGCAGCAGAAGCTGGCCAAACAGAGTGCCATGCGTCAAATTGTCTGGGCTGTCTGGCGGATGACGGCGCCGAATCCGGCGGGCAAAGAACTGCTGGAACGCTGGCTGCAGGAACGAAAGCTGCCTGCCGCCGAAAAGGCTGAACTGTCTGCGGAGCAGGCCGCTTCTCTCGTTCAGGAGGCGTGCGAGCAGCTGGCGGGCTATGCGGACCCTGCCGACGGCTGTGCCGTTCTGGAAATCTGTATGCGGATTGCCGCCGCCGGCGAATCGATTCCCCAGTCCCTTTTATCTGTGCTTCAGACTCTTGCCGCCAACCTCGAAATCCCCAAAGACCGCTGGGAGGCCCTTGTGCAGAAATACCTGAGCCGCCAGGCCGAACACATCCAGGACCCGATGCTTCTGCTGGGGCTTCACGAGCGGATGACAGAGGCCCAAATCCTCGAAAAACTCACCAGTGAATACCGCAAATGGAACGCCCGGGTAACCCATCCGGACCCGGCCGTCCGCAAGCAGGCCGACCAGATGCTGAACCTGATTGCCCAGTGCCGCAGCCGGTTTGCCCGTCAGGCCTCCGGAAGCAGTCGCGGATAAGCTTCTTTTTTACGGCGAAGAAGCCGACGGCTCATCCGCCCCGGCCGGCTGGTCATCGTTTCGCTTTTCGTAGAGATAATCCTTCAGAAAGCAGCCCATCTCATAGGGCCCGCAGCGCAGCGTCCAGTCGGGGTTGAACAGTCTGGGCTCCCAGTCATAGCTGGCAGCCCAGCAGGTGCTGCTGATTTTGAACTGTTCGATCCAGTCCATCAAAGGGCGTCCGTAGTTGTCAATTGTGGCCGGCGGAATATGGCGGTGACGGAAACTGCGGCTGAACCCCCACTCGCTCATAAAGACCGGATGCACCTTCACGCAGCGGAGGATATGGTCTTTGTACCACTGGGCGTTCTCGCTGAGCCAGTGCATCGGATAAATATGGGAAACGATGGCATAATTTTTGCCGCCGATGGGGTCATCGATGGGATAGTCAGCGGCGGGTCCGATGATTTGCGAATAGTTGGCGCCGGCAATCAGCAGCAGCGTCCGCGGGGCATACTGCCGAATCAGGTTGACCCACTCCTGCATATCTTTCCGCACACTCAGCCAGCATTCCTCATCCGTGCCGACCTTGTTAATCGGCTCGTTGAACAGCTCAAAAATAACATGGCTGTCCTCGGCAAACCGCGGCGCCATATACTCCCAGAACTGCCGCGTCGTTTCGCGATGGTCGAAGGTGTTGCCGATGTAGTGCCAGTCCACAATGGCATACAAATCCTTGCTTTTGCAGTAGTCCACCACAGGGCGCAGCAGCTTCTCATAGAAATCATCCCGGCCGGGAATAAACGTCCACGGGCTTTTGTAATCCTCTTCATCCGGCGGATAAATCGGAATGCGGATGACCTTCGGATACCAGCCGGGAGAAGAACCCTGCGGGTCATTGCGGTTGGTCAGCCGGTCAATCATCCGAATCGCCCCGCCGAACTGTTTTTCCGTCCCGCCCAAATCAATCAAAGACACGCCGCGCAGAACTACCACATTGCCCGCCGGGTCTTTGAGGACCGTTCCTTCCGCGCGCAGCCAGGGGGTGGCTGCTGCCGACCAGGCTCCGAGAAACAGAAAGAAGCCGAGGGTGCTGCTGTTCGGCCGGAATGCGGCAATGTCTGATTTTTTGGGTACCTGTTTCATGGTTTCGTCCCCATTTCTGCATTGACACGAACGGTTTGGCCGGCCGGAAAGACCGGCACGACTTGTCCCTGAATCGGTGTTCCGTTGACCAGCAGGCGGCGGATGCCCTTCATCACCCCGCCCGGATTGCTCACGTGAATTTCATACCGGCAGCCGCGGAAGAGCCGATGCACGGTGAAACCCTTCCAGTCCGGCGGGATGCACGGGTCAATGCACAGCCCATCGTATTCGGGCCTAATTCCCAGGATATATTGCGTGAGGGCGACATAGGTCCAGGAGGCGGTGCCGGTCAGCCAGGAGTTTTTGGCCTCGCCGGGCAGCGGGGCATCCTTGCCGGCGATAGTCTGAGCAAAGCAGTAGGGCTCGCTGCGGTAAACATCCAGCCGGTCCTCTTTGGCCGCCGGACAAATCCGCCGATACAGCTCCCACGCCTTGTCCCCGCGTCCGAGGATGGTTTCGGCGATAATTATCCAGGTGTTGTTGTGGCAGAAGACGCTCGCATTCTCCTTATAGCCGGGCGGATACGAGGTGATTTCGCCCAGATAGTCGCGGTAATAGGTAAAGGCGGGCTGCACAAGGACCATTCCATTCTCATCGGCCAGATGCTCCCAGGCACTGTCGAGGGCCTGTCGAGCTTTCCCATCCTCCAGCCCCAGGCCGGCCATCACGCCCCAGCCCTGCGTTTCGATAAAGATTTTGCCTTCGTCGCAGGAGGCCGAGCCGACGGGCCGCGAAAAATGGTCATACGCCCGGCGGAACCATTTGCCGTCCCAGCCGAACTGCATCACGGCTTCTTTCATTGCGGCGGCTTCTTTTTCGTAGGCATCTGCGGCTGCCGCATCGCCTCGCCGGCGCAGCAGGGCCGCCAGCCGGCCTGCGCTGTAAATGAACAGCTGGGCGACCATCACTGATTCGGCCCGGCCGCCTTCGATATCGCCGGCCAGCTGAAAGCTTTCGCCGGGGGTATTGCTGAAGCAGTTCAGGTTCAGACAATCGTTCCAGTCGGCATGGCCGATCAGCGGCAGATTGTGCGGCCCTCGGTCTGCCAGCACCCGACGGGCCGACTGGTGCAGGTGGTCCAGCAGGGTTGTACGCTCGGCACTCTGGGGCTTGTCCGCATATCCGACGGGAGCATCGAGAATCGATTCATCGCCGGTTTCGCGAATGTAGGCGTCCGTTGAAACAATCAGCCACAGCGGGTCGTCGCTGAAACCGGTGCCGGCTTCGTGGTTGCCCTGTTTGGTGAGGGGCTGGTACTGGTGATAGCAGGTGCCGTCGGAGTTCTGCGTGGCGGCCAAATCCAGAATCCGCTGTCGGGCCCGCGCGGCTACCATCTGCACGGAGCCGAGCAGGTCCTGATTGGAATCCCGAAACCCCAGCCCGCGTCCGATGCCGGATTCAAACGAACTGGCCGAACGCGACACATTGAACGTAACCATACATTGATACGGATTCCAGGTATTGACCATCCGCCGAACCAGCGGATTGTCTATCTCGGTCTGAAGGGTTCCGAGGAGCTGCTCCCAGTGCCGCCGAAGCTGCTGAAACTTCTCCTCAATCTGCTCGGCTGTCTGAAACCGCCGGAGGACTTCATAACATCGTTCTTTGTTGAGCACGCCGGGAGCGGAAAATTTCTTTTCGGGCGGATTTTCCAGATACCCGAGAACAAAATGAAACGAGCGGGTTTGACCTGCCTCCAGCGTCAGCCGCAGATGGTGGGAACCGACCGGCGCCCAGCCGTGGGCAATGCTGTCAGAAGACTTTCGTAAAAGCACGGCCTGCGGACAGCCGTAATCATTCATATTCCCCAGAAACGCATCGCGGCTGCTGTCAAATCCGACAACCGGTTCGCTGGAGGCGAAAAAGGCATAATGATTGCGGCGTTCGCGGTATTCAGTTTTGTGATAAATCACGCTGCCTTCGACTTCGACCTCGCCGGTGTTCCAGTTTCGCTGAAAATTGGTGGCGTCATCCCAGGCATTCCACAGACAGAACTCCGCATAACTGAAGATGTCGATGGTTTTTTTGCGTCGGCTGTGATTGGTCAGCTGAACCGCCCAGACCTCCGCATCTTCATCGACCGGCACAAAATAGGTCGTCCGGGCTTCGATTTCTCCGAGCCGGCCGGTAATTACGGTATAGCCGAGGCCGTGACGGCACTGGTAAAAATCCAGCGGGCGCCGCATGGGCTTAAAGCTCGGGTTCCAGGTGTCTTGCCCGTCGCAGATGTACAGATAACGGCCGGGATTGTCTTTGGGCACCGCATTGTAAAAATAACGGGTAATCCGCCGCAGCCGGGCATCCCGATAAAAACTGTAGCCGCCGGCCGTATTCGAAATAATCCCCAGATAATCCTGAAATCCCAGATAGTTTATCCACGGAAGAGGGGTGTCGGGTCGCGTGATGACGTATTCCCGAGCCGCCTCATCGAAAAAGCCGTACTTGGATGTCGTCTCCATTTTGCCGTCCTAACCGTGCAGTTTTGTTCCAAATGGCGTTTTCTCTATTGTCTAAAATATTTGCATTAGGGGTTTCTGTAAAGATTATTTTTGGAAGAAAACAAAAAAGGGCCTGCTTTTTTGCAGGCCCCGTCATCCGGAAGGGATGTTTTTTTGTGACGATTACGGATAAAAGCCCTCTGCCAGCCAGTTTTGAGCCATCATGGCAAAGTCCGCCAAATCAACGCGGCAGTAAGACGTTCCCGTGTTATCTACGTTGAAGTGGCTGCCCGGGAAGTCCGTATAGATGCAGCCGGGTTTGCCCGTCAAATTATAGTATTCCTGGGCAATTGTCTCCGGAGTGAGGACATAGTTGTACACCCGCAGGTTGTCAATCAGCCCGTTGAAGTACCGATGGATGCCGCCCTGCGTATCCTGAGGCGATGCTCCGATGAGCATTCCGTTTACCCACGGCAGGAAGGTGCTGCTGGAGGCACTGCCGGAGGTGGCAATGAGACTGCCGTCCACATACACCCGCATGATGTCATCCATCGCCCAGGTCGCCGCAATCATATGCCACTGTCCGTCGCCGGCCATGTTGAAGTTGTTCACCCATGTCGGCCGCCAGGACACCCACGATACCTGAGCCGTCTCGCCCAGCACAAGGGCCCGGGCGTTGGTATAAGTGGAATCCAAATCCGACTCCACCGCCAGTTCAAAAGCCGTATGCGGCCAGCCGTCTCCGTGATTCCAGCCGGACAAAATCGCCGCCACCTTGCTGTAGGGCTCCCCGCCCGGCACGGAATTGACCTTCACCCAGCAGACAATCGACCCTCTGTCCAGACCGCCGCCGATGCCGCCGGCATCCAGCAGACCGGCTTTCGGAAAGCCGTTGTTGCCCAGCGTGACATACTGGTTGAGGCCGTTCAAAGACAGCGCTTGACCGCCGCCGACGCCCGGGGCAAAGGTCGGGCTGCCGACACCGGTGCCGTTGATGTTGTGTCCGCTGGTGTCATTGAGGTTGCCGTCAAAGAGGTATTCGGCCACCTTGCGTTCCACAACCAGCGTAACGACATTCGAATAGAGGTCCGGGAAAGACCCTCCGCCGGATTGGGTCGCCGTATTCCAGACTCGGCAGTAGTAATAGCCCTGATAAGCGCGGTTCGGCGAGGGAATCGTCAGCGTCGGACTGTTGCCGCCAATCGAAGCGCTGATGGCAACGTCGGACGCATCAATCACCCCGTCCTGGGAGAAGTACCACTGGTAGCCGGGCTGCGTGACGCTTTGAACCGTGATGGTAAACTGCGGGTTGGGGCCGCCGATCAGATACCGGGTGCTCACCGGCTGGGCTGTAATCACCGGCAGCGTGCTGAGCGTGTTGAAGGACCAGATGGGACCGATGATGTTGTTGGGTTCCACATCCGCCAGTGTGCTGACGCCGACGGTAAAGGTTTGTTCAAATCCTTCGACGGCTTCCACCACCGCCCAGCGGAACGTGCTGTTAATCGGCAGAAGGATGGGACCATACTGGGATTCAGTCATCGTCAGGCCCGGGTCCACGCCGGTTCTGCCGTGATAATACAGATTGGGATCATCAATGGTCTTGCTCATAAAAACATATTCATCCGCAATCAGCGGATTGACCTCGTATTGTCCGTTGGGGTCTGCTCCCGGTCTCCACTTCAGAAGAGCATTGACGAAGTCGGGATTGGCGGCAAACTCCTGCTCCACGGAGGGATTGCGCGGCCCGAACTCATCAATGATTCCTTCCGGCCAAATCCAGATGTTGTCAATATAAATCGTTGCGCTGCTGCCGGTACCGGTATTGATGCCGAATCCGATATTGGCGCCCCAGCCGCCGATGGCATTGATAATGGCATTTCGCGTTTCCTCATCTATTGTAAACACATACCGATGGGGCAGACCGTCCAGAACCAGCGGCTGCCACATATACAGATTCCAGCCGCCGCTGGGGGCCGCCGTGTTGTGAATAAACCCCAGTTCACACCAACCGGCTGTTATTTCTGAGGCAAACGCCGTCACATCGACCGAAACAACGCTGTTCGGAGACAGAATGGCCTGAATCCAGGGGTTGTCTAAACTATTCCCCATCACAAACAAAGGCAGCTGTACCGTAGCACCCCAGCCGCCGTCGGCATCCACACATTTTAACGAATGGGTTCCCCGCGTAGCGGCCACCGCCGGCAAAAGCGTGTCGGAAATGGCCAGTCCGCCGTTAAACCAGTGGTCATATCGATAGGGTGTAAAACTGGTGTCCGGGCCGCTTTCAAAATCTCCGATTAAAATCGGGTCCATCGCAAAACCGGCGGACAGAAAAAGAAGTCCGAATCCTATACAAATCCAAAACCTGTTTCTTTTCATCTGCTTCCCCTTTCCTTTTCTTCTTATGACTTGAAAATCATTGCCTTTTAGTATTTTCCTCTCAATTCCAGGCGCGGCTGTTCAAACAGACACCAGTCATAACTGATTCCGTCGCCGCCGTCGGTGACGGCCAGTGTCAGAAACCGCTCCTCTGGCCGAATTTCAATGTTGATTTTCTGAATCGACGCCTGCTGATGCGGATTGAGATGATGAAACCGCACCTGACCGTCCACGAGCACCCAGAATTCATTGGCCATTTGCGCCAGCGCATTGGCCGAAACGCCGCAGCGGGCGGTAAAGCGGACAATTTCCAGATTCGGATACTGCCGCCGCAGGGCGTCCAGGTCAAACGTAATGCCCGCGTTGGAGTGAATCACCAGCACGGAGGAGGGGGTTTTGGACGGCTCCAGCGACACCTCCATCGGCTGACCTTTCAGGAGTTCCTGATTGTCCCCCAGGCGTGCGGTGTAAATAATCGGCTGCGTGAGGATATCCGCCCAATATTCGCCGGCCGTCCGCGGAAAACCGCCGAAGGTATGCCCGGCTGAAGACACCTGCACCGGTTGCTGACCGCCGTTAGGGACAAACACGCCATCGACGAACGGAAGAACCGACACCGGATGATAGGCCCCCGAACCGCTTCGGATATAGCCCTGCTCGGCCTCCGGATGAACCTGTCCCGCAGCCGGGTCGATTCCCATTGGGGACGGAACAGATTCTTTGCCGCTGCCGCCGGCGGCCAGGTTCGCCAAATCCAGATAGGTCTGTCCGTACCAGACGGACTGCTCCTGCGAAGAAATCCTTCGGGCAAAATATAATTCCTTAAACTCCGCCGGCCGGATTTTTCCATCCGGTTCAACCCGACGCGCCTGGGCCGACTGGAGGATTTCGCTGGTCTGCGGGGTTCCCTGCACACCGGCGACAAGATTGACTTTGCCCTTCATCACGTGCACTTCGGCCTCTCCCCCGCCGCGCACCTCCAGCCCGAATTCCGTGCCCAAATCCACCACGCGCGAACCGGGACATTCAACGGTAAAACCGATAGCGGTATTGGGAACGGAGGCAAAGACCTTTCCGCTGAAAAGACGCATCTGGTTTTCTGAGAGCAGCTTGAAACGGGCGGGACCTTCGAGCACGACTTCGGCGCCGGAATCGAAACGAATGGAAATGAAGCCGCCGAGCAGTTCTTTCGGACGGACGGAAAGACGGTCCTGCGGCTGAAGAGGATTTTGGCCGGAGGCCCAGCGGGCATTGACCGAATCAGTCAGGGTTGCCACCGCCGGCGAAGCAAAAAACTGCGCATACACCACGATAAAAAGCATGGCAGCGACGGATACCGCAATCCCAAACAAAGACAGCCGGCTGACACGGCGGCGCGGGGACATCGGAGCAGCCGGCGGTTCCGAAACAGCCGGCTCAACCGGACGCTCCACCGGCACCAGTTCCGCCGTCTGTTCGTGCCGGGCCAGCTGCTGCCACAGCTGTGCATCCAGAACCTCTTCCGTCGAAGAGGCGGCCTGCGGCGCGTGTTCCAGAAGGGTCCGAAGGTGCATATGGATCTGCAGAAACTCCACATAATACCGGCGGACCTGCGGCTGTTCGACAATCAGACGGTCCAGCTCGCGAATTTCCTCCTCTTCAATTCGCCCGTCCAGCGACTTGCAGATCAGATACCGTACACGATAAAAGATTTTTTCCTCTGCATTCATGGTCGTTCTCCCGCCGCCAGCGTTCGCCGCACACAATTCAGCAGCCAGTCGTTCAGCCGAGCGGTATAACGATAAACGGCATCGATGGATGCGCCGACTTTCTGTGCCACAAGGCGGGCACTGGAGCCGTCATAATAGCGCATCCGGATAAACTGCTGGTCTTTGTCGGACAGTTTATTCAGGCAGTTGCGCAGGGCCTGAAGCCGGTCCTGACTCTGCTCCTGCACCTTTTCCGTTTCGGAAATCAGCAGGTCATAGGCCTCTTCGCTCAGACACAGGCGGGAACGTTTGTTTTGTTTTCGGTAATTGAGGATCTGGTATTTGGCGATGGTGACTGCCCAGGAAACGAAGTTGGTTCCCGGTTCAAATTTATGGAAGTTTTTCCACATCACCGCTGCCGTTTCCTGCATAATGTCATCGGCATCCGAATCATTGGGGACCATACTGATGATGTAGGCATAGATTCGGGCGTGGTTGGCCGTAAGCAGTTTGACGAACGGCGTTCGGGCCTTCAGAAAATCGGATGTCTTTTCGTTTTCCTGTGTCATCGTCCTGCCTAATTTACTGTCTTGCTCTGTGCAGTCCGTTTTTCCCGTTCACCCCTTCTGCAATAGCCGAAAGTCTGGTTTGTCAGCGGTTTTTTCTCGGCTGGGAGCTAATTTTATTCCCCTGGGTTCCGAAGGGAAGAAAAACGGGCTTGCCTGCCGAAAGCGAACAAGCCCGTTTTTACCCTCCTGTCCTCTCCTGCTACCGCCTGCGGCGAAGGACGGACAGTCCGCCCAGCCCCAGCAGGACCAAAGAAGCCGGTTCCGGGACAAGCACTTTGATATTGTCAAAGTAGTAAATTGCCATCGCCGGATAAATCGGCTCGCCGGTAATGGGGTCGTTTTCATTGCTGCCGGTGTTGCTGATAAAGCCGATGTTGGCCCAGCCGGTGGCGCCGCCCATCTTGGCCATTGCTTCTTCGGAAATCTGGAAGACGAGCGTTTGCGTGCTTCCGATGGCGACATTCTGCCAGTCAAAGACGCTCCACATGGTCTGTGCCCAGCCAGCTTCGGCACCGAGACCGGTGTTGATCAGCAGGCCGATGGATGCCCAGCCGGCGGGAAAATCATTGGCGAAAGTCGTAATGTCCACGGAGACTTTCCCATAGGCGGCCAGTTTGGCTTGAGCCGGTGTTCCCAGCAGCGCCCCTTCAATCGTATTGTCCCATCCTCCCTGGACTTGCGTCATTTTCATCGACCACTCCCCCAGGGTTGCGTTGGCCTGCACGGGAGTGGAGGAATCCCCCGGCTGCCAGCCGCCGGTCCACCAGCCGTCGTTGGAGTTTTCGAAATTGCCGACAACGATGTCGGCCCAGGCGGAGGAGGCCAGTACAAGAGATACAAGACACAGAATTGCTTTTGCTTTCATCTTTCCTTCTCCTAAAGAGTTACAAACGTTTCTTTCTCTCACACACTTCCACACTTCACACACACGGGACAAGGGTACTCCGTAAAGCAATAGCCGTTAAATGGGGTGCTTTGCGCAGATTTTGTGAAAAAACGACTGTATTTTTGCTTTTCCGAGATGACAAAAAATGTATGTATGACGTACAAAAATTGTATAGAATATAAAAGCAAGAAAATATAGATAAATAGAAAAGAGACAATGAAAATCTTCTTTGGGTTTTTGGGGAAATTTTTTGATGTTCACATTTTGAATATCAGCGAGTTCGGCATTTTGCGGTTTACTTTATTTCAACGGACAGGCAAAGAGATATAATACTCCAAACCAAGTGGAAGAAATGATAAATTGGGATGTAGCGTTTGTACAGGAGTCAGTTATGGGGCAGCCAGTGTTGTATCATTACGGCAGGTTTCCGCCGACAAACATCCAGTGGGATAAACTGATTTCACTAATTGGACCGGCGACGGGAGCTTTGACGCGTTATGATGGTGTCTTATCCGTTATTAGGAATCCATCGGTTCTTTTGTCTCCTTTAACAACACAGGAGGCGGTTCTTTCCTCAAGAATCGAGGGAACACAGGCCACCCTCGGAGAAGTGCTTGAGTATGAAGCGGAAAAAGACGGGAATGGCTTTCCAGAGGAGAAAAAAGAAGATATTTTTGAAATATTAAATTATCGCCAAGCTATATGGAAAGCTGTTGAACTCCTGAAGAAATTACCTCTTTGCGGCCGTGTGATCTGTGAGGCGCATCGGGTTCTAAACAAAGCGCCCGGAGAATATCGGAAAACACAAAATTGGATTGGCCCGCATGGCTGTTCCCTTGAGCAGGCTCGATTTGTTCCGATTTCTCCAGACCAACTGCCTGATGGAATCAGCGCATGGGAGAAATACATCCACCAGGAAACTCCAGATAAACTCGTGCAACTAGCTGTTCTGCATGCAGAATTTGAGGCCCTGCATCCATTTTATGATGGTAATGGTCGAATCGGAAGGTTGTTTGTCCCCTTATTTTTATATAAAACAGAACTCATTAAAAGTCCTACATTTTATATAAGTGCTTATTTTGAGGCAAATCGCGAGGAATATTATGAGCGGCTCCTGGCAGTCTCCCGTGATAATGATTGGACTGGTTGGTGTCAATTTTTCTTAAAAGCTATTGAGAGCCAAGCCAGAGAGAATCAAGAAAAGGCGACAAAAATCCTTCAGTTATATGAAGAAAAGAAAAACCAGATACAGGAGATTACTCGTTCCCAATATACCCTACATATCTTAGACTTTATTTTCGAAAATCCTATATTTAAGGCAACCACTTTAGCAAAAATAGGAAAAATTCCGGAATCCTCTGCAAAAAAACTTCTGATTGATTTACGTAATGCTAATGTTATCAAGACATTAAAACAAGCAAGCGGGCGAAGGGCGGCTGTATTTGTATTTCATGAATTGCTGAATATTGCCGAAGGGCGGGAGGTTTTTTGAGGATATTCAAATAACCACAAGTTCATTTGTGGATACTGAAAGGGGGTTCTGATATCCACAAAATAAGTTGTCGGTATTGGAGTATCCGCAAAGGTCTGCAAAGAGGTAAAAACAGATAGGGAATTATTGCAAAAATAGAATGGAACGTCGGGAGATGATGTCGCTGATAAGATGAAGGGAAATGCCGAGTATGTCGAGGCAGATAAGCCGGATTGTGTCGGAATAATCGGCGGCGTCGGGGAGGACCTCCTCCAGAGCATTCGGGCAATTCAGGAACCATTCCGCGCGGAAAAGGACCTCCGGCCGGGCCGGAAAGACGGCCATATAGAAGATGTCGCTTTCGACCAAATCCTGAAAGAAATGCGTCCCAAAGGACAGGTCGGGGATGAGATTGCTCCCCTCGCAGGCAATTTCGGCCAGCACAGAGACATTGCTGATTTCGGCAAACCGCACCGGCACGCCCAGCGAAGGGGTACTGGTACCCCAGCGTCCGGGGCCCAAAAGCATCACGGATGTCTTTTCGCGGTCTTCAATCATTCGGTTGAGCCGGCCGATGAGACGGGCGACTTCGTATTTTTGGTTCTGCGGGCGCTCCAGATAGGGTTCCGGAACCACATAAATAATCCGATGGATGGGCAATGAGACGCTCGGCCCCATCGTAAAGCCCTCTGTCCGGAGAAGAATCTTTTCATCCGGAACTGTGGTGGGCATCCGGACATCGGCCCGGATGCCTTTGGTCTGCAGCGGCCGGCACTGGACAAGATTGATTCGCAGCTGGCCGTCCTGCGTGAAATTAACGGTAAACTCTATATCAACCGGATACTGATAGGCGGCCTCGAGTGTTTTTAAGAGCCGATGCATCAGCTGCGGAAAGGCCGTTTCAGCCAGCAGTTTGCGGAAGGTAACCAGATAGTAGGTTTTGGCGTCAGAGCGTCCCGTTTCCTGCAGCCGGCGCATCAGGTATTCATCCGGAGAAACAATCAGGTCCAGCGGCAGGTCCAGCGGCTCGGACAAAATCTCCTGCACATCGATGGCCTTGAGGCGGTTTTCCTGCACATCGAGCAGGTCGATTTTGTGCTGGGAGAAGCGGCCGGCACCATCACGGTCGGCATAGGGCCGCACGAGCGGGTCGTCCAGAGCGATCGTCTGCGGGTAGTCATCCTCCACACGGTCCACGGCGCGGGTGCCCAGTCCAAAGACCAGCCGCAGCATCCCGGCTTTCGGGTCCAGCGAGGCATTCCAAACAAAGGTATTATACGAAACACCTACCCCTGCCATGGCCGGAAAATAGTAATGCCGATGATAAGCGCCGGAGACCCGCTGAACCAGCAGCGCCATCTGTTCATCGTGTCCGGCCAGGCCCCGCTGGAGCCGATAAGTGAGGGCGTTTTCATTCATCGTACTGGCAAAAATGCGGCGGACGGCCTCTTCAAAGCGGGCCAGACGCTCCTCGGGGTCGCCCTGATTGACCAGAAAGATGCTTTCGTATTTGCCGGCAAAGGCGTTGCCGAAGGAATCCTCCAAGAGACTGCTGGAGCGTACGATGATAGGCGACTGGCCGAAGTACTCCATCATTTCCTGAAACTGCCGGCGAATGGGCTCGGGGAATTTGCCGTGCAGCATTTTGTCCTTCAGTTCGGCGGCGGCGCGGAAGTAGCCCTCCGACGTTTTCTGCTCCATAAAGAGTTTCCACCAGCCGTTTTCGACAATGTAGTGCCGTTTCCAAAAAATAATTTTAGCATTTTCTAAATTCAAGACTTGCG
>JBBFLK010000019.1 GCA_037479115.1 Anaerohalosphaeraceae bacterium
GTATCGCAATAAACAAACTCAACAAAACTAAAACTTATTTAATGGAAACGGTACTTCTCCTGCACCATATTCGCTATCTGTTAACATAGGAGATAAGTAAATAGTCCAATTCCGAAATCTCTTTATTAAGGCATCAATCCATTCTCCAATGCCAGCTTCTCCCGTGTGAATTTCTTGCCCTCCGCCAACTAAACAAACAATTACAGCCCAATCTGGATGTCGATCCATGCAGGAAATCAAATACTCTGGTTCCGACTCGTTGAAAAGGGGTATTTTTTTCTTTTGCCGCATAAATCGGCTGGTTTGAATTTGATTCCATGCTCGTTGGGCTTCATCGAATAAGACAACGTGTTCTAATGGAGGATGATTCATGTCCCTCAAGCATTCATCGCGGAAATGATGAACATTTTGAATGAATGTTTTCACTTCGCTAAGTATCTGTGACTTTCTTCCTCTTTGTCCTATCGCTTGCATCCGTTGCAATTTGTCTCGAGCTAATGCTTCTCGTAAAATTGCAACCAATGGGCCATTCCCAGATAGATAAACGCTATGCAAGGCATTTTCCTTATCAATATGTTTCGTGGCTATATTTAAACCCACAAGTGTTTTACCAGCGCCGGGAACACCTGTAACAAAACAAATAGCTTTTCGAGATCTTTTTTGTGTTTCGCAAATAATGGAAGATATCACATCTGAAGTTTGTTTGAGATTAATGGCCCCAGCATCTGTTCTTGAAATGTCTTTTACAGAATGTCCGTTGTAAAGTGCCATAGCGGCTTCAATGATTGTTGGTGTCGGTGAGTAACGTCCCTCAATCCATCTTGTATATTCAATGGGTTTTTCTCTTATGGTATCATAAATCAAAGAAAGAATTTCGTTCAGATTTTGTACTGTACAGCATATTGGAGCAAAAAGTTTGTCATTTGCAGGGATGCTTAATCTTATCTCTGGCATCTTAGTAGCTAGAGTAGGCACGAGGATTGGCGCGATATAGGCATCATGGCTTGGTTCATGGAAATTTTTTAAATCAAGAGCATAATCCCATACTTGATCGATAGCTTGCTTGTGAAAATTTCTTTCGCCAACTTTAAATTCGATAACAAAAATAACAGAACCAATGAGAAGAATCGCATCAACCCTTCGCCCCATTCGAGGAATTGAATATTCTAAAAATATCCATCCATCAAAAGAAATTAATGCTTTCTTTAAAATGTCAATCTCTTGACTCCAGGCATTTATTTGATTTTGCTCTACTGTAAGTTCGCTTTTTTGTACAAGTTCCCCCAAAACATGTTCCTTTGTTGTTTGAAGAAATGACGGAATGATATCAGAATAAGCAGCCCGGTTCATAAGTTACGTATCGACAACGAATTCTTGTTTGCTTTTAATTATTTTCGTAAAACAAGATAGTTTTATTCTTTCCCCTTTTCAACCCCTTTTTTGCGATTTTTGGGGCTTTTGCCTTCGGCGGAAAAGTTTCGAGCTTCAATTTTTTTTCGAGCTTCGGATTTCGCGTTTCGGATTTCGTGCTTCGGATTTCGCGTTTTGGTTTTCGAGTTTCGGATTTCGGATTTCGTGCTTCAGGTTTTGCCGGCTGCTGGAATCCGCCCGCCCTTTCTTCCTTGTTTCTTCTCCCTTCTTCCTATGCCTTTTCGTCCCTGCCCTTGCAGACCGCGGGCCCTTCTGCTATAATTTTAGGCCTTTAATACGGTTCGAACCAAACGGCACAAAAATAAGGAACTCCAATGGACATTGCCCAGCAGATGCAAATCCTCAAACGCGGAACCGTCGAGGTCTTCCGCGAAGAAGAACTGGCCCAGCGTCTGGCCGAAGCCGCCAAAACCGGCCGGCCCCTGCGGGCCAAACTCGGCATGGACCCCACCGCCCCGGATATTCATTTGGGCCACACCGTCGTGCTCCGCAAGCTCCGTCAGTTTCAGGACTTGGGCCACAAGGCGGTCCTGATTATCGGCGACTATACCGCCCGCATCGGCGACCCGACCGGCCAGAACACCACCCGCCCGATGCTCAGCCCGGAAAAAATCCAGGAAAATGCCCGAACCTATTTCGAGCAGGCCGGCAAAATCCTCGATATGTCCCCCGACAAGGTCGAGGTGCGGTTCAACAGCGAATGGCTGGCCGACCTGCGCCTGGCCGACATCATCAAACTGACCGCCTCGATGACCGTCGCCCGGATGCTCGAACGCGACACCTTCGAAATCCGCTACAAAAAAGGCGACCCCATCGGCATCCACGAATTCCTCTATCCGCTGATGCAGGGCTATGACTCCGTGGCCATTCGAAGCGATGTGGAGCTGGGCGGCACCGACCAGACCTTTAACAATCTGGTCGGCAGAGACCTCCAGCGGCTGGCGGGCCAGCCCGCCCAGATTGTCATCACCATGCCCATCCTCATCGGGCTGGACGGCAAAGAAAAAATGAGCAAATCCAAGGGCAACTACATCGGCGTCACCGACAAGCCCTCCGACATGTTCGGCAAGACGATGAGCATTCCCGACCATCTGATGGAAAACTACTTTACGCTTCTGACGGACCTGCCCGCCGAACGCATCCGGGAGCTGACCGACCCGGCCAAGACCCATCCGAAAGAAGCCAAAGTCCTGCTGGGCAAACTCATCGTGCAGCAGTTTTACGGCGAGCAGGCCGCCCAGCAGGCCGCCGAAGAGTTCGAAAAGGTCTTCGCCCAAAGCCAGCTGCCCGACGAAATGCCGGAAGTGGCTGTCAGCGCCGCTCCCATCGCCGCCGCCAAACTCCTGCTCCAGTGCGGTCTGGCCGCCACCGGCGGTGAGGCCAAACGCGCCGTCCTGCAGGGAGGCGTCCGCATCAACCATGAGAAAATTACCGACCCCAATCAGGAAATCACCCCGCACAGCGGGATGGTCGTTCAGGTCGGCAAACGCAAATTCGCCCGCCTGAAAGTGTAGGGATTCCCTGTCTTTTCCGCGGCTTGTCCTCCGAAGCTTTTCAGCGAAGGAGGAAAGCGGGAATCCAGCTCGCCGGGCACAGATTTGAGAAAAGAGGAAAACAATTGAGAAAAGGAAATCAACTATGAAATGAATCTCCTTTTATGTTCTGTTTGCTGCCGTCCTGCTGTCGGCGGCCGAAGCCGCCCAGCCCGTCTATCTGTTTTCCTCCTTTCGCGGCAACGGCGAAAGCGGGCTGCATCTGGCCTACAGCCGCGACGGGCTCGAATGGAAACCCCTCAACGGCGACCGCCCCCTCCTGCGCCCGCAGGTCGGCTCCAAACTGATGCGCGACCCGTCTATCTGCCGGGGACCGGACGGCACCTTCCATATGGTCTGGACGACCGGCTGGTGGGACAAAGGCATCGGGCTGGCCCACTCCAAAGATTTGATTCACTGGTCGCCGCAGCGTCGGCTGGGGGTGATGGACCACGAACCCAACGCCCTGAACTGCTGGGCGCCGGAAATCCTCTATGACGCAAAAACCCAACAATTCCTGATTTACTGGTCCACCACCATCCCGGGCCGCTTCCCCGAAACAGATGAAACCGGCGACATCTCCCGCGAGGGCTACAAACAGAATCACCGGATTTACTATATCACCACCAAAGACTTCGAAACCTTCTCCCCGACCGCCCTGCTCTACGACGGGGGATTTAATGTCATCGATGCGGTGATTGTGCCGGATAACGGACGCTGGCTGATGTTTGTCAAGGACGAAACCAAACGCCCCCAGGCCCAAAAGAATCTCCGTCTGGCCGTCAGCGAAAATCTCACCGGCCCTTACGGCCCCGCCTCCGAACCCTTTACGCCCTCGTGGGTCGAGGGCCCTACGGTTCTGAAGCTTGGCGAATATTGGGTCGTCTATTACGACGAATACACCCGCAGCCGCTACGGAGCCGTCCGCTCCAAAGACCTGAAAAACTGGGAAATTATCTCCGAGCAGCTGCGTTTTCCCCGCGGCACCCGCCACGGAACGGCCTTTGAAGCCGATGAACAAATTCTTCAGGGTCTCCTGGCCCTTGAGCCCTGACGGCCGCTGGAGCGCCGCAAAAGAACACCCAGTGCCTGTCGGACTTTCACCGGAGGACGCACGGCATAGACCGCCATTGTAAACAGAGCCGCCAGGGCCGAAACGGCCTCCAAGAGCACCGGCGGTACATCCGGATACAGCAGCCGCTCGACCCATACCAGCAGAAATGAGCCAGGCGGTTCCGCAAACGGCCGGCCGCCGCACCGCAGCTGATACTCCCATATCGTCAGCGGACAATACTTTCCCAGAACCGCCAGGAATCCCGTAAACACAATCCCCGCCAGATGAACTGTACGGAAAATCCACCGTTCCAGAAACCGCCGGGCCCGAAGGGGCGGATGCCGGCAGACCATCACCGCAGCCGCCGCATCGATTGTCCGGACAATCCCCCAGACCATAAACAGCACCCAGAGGAAATGAATCACCATCAGTCCATCGGCCAGCCGTTGAGCGCTCATCCGGATTTCCTTTCGTTCTGAACTTCCGTCTTCGGCCTTTTCGGGGACGGCTGAACCTTCCGCCGCACCCGAGCGTAAAACTTCTGCCGGATTGACCGGACAATTCATTCAGATATAATAATCCTGAACGTTGGTCTTTTATAGAAGAAAGGAGCTTTTTATGATGCGGACAGCCAACCCGGCCCTCAATGACCAGGTCTTTGAGGCCATTCCCTATTACGATTCCACCGTCAAGACGATGACCCTTCAGGGCACTGTGAACCGCACCGCCGTCCTGCTGGGGCTGGTCACGGCCTCGGCTTCGTGGACCTGGTATGTCTATTCCGCCGGCGGCAATTTCACCCCTTATCTGCTGGGCGGCCTCATCGGCGGTTTTGTTCTGGCCCTGATTACCATCTTCAAAAAGACTGCGGCCCCGGTTACCGCCCCGCTGTATGCCGTCGCAGAAGGGCTGCTTTTGGGGGGCATCTCGGCGGCCTTCGAACAGCAGTTCCCCGGCATCGTCTTTCAGGCTGTCTTTCTAACCTTCGGCACGCTGGCCGCTCTGCTGATTGCCTACACCTCCCGGCTGATTAAGCCGTCGGAGAACTTCAAACTCGGCATCGTCGCCGCCACAGGCGGAATCTGCCTGTTCTATTTCATCGCACTGATTCTGGGCTTCTTTGGTCTGAATGTTCCCCTGCTTCACAGCAGCGGGCCGCTCGGGATTGCCTTCAGTGTCTTTATCGTCATCATCGCCACCCTGAATCTGGTGCTGGACTTTGACTTTATCGAAAACGGGGCTGCTGCGGGTGCTCCCAAATATATGGAATGGTACGCCGCCTTCGGGCTGCTGGTTACGCTGGTCTGGCTCTATCTGGAAATTCTCCGACTGCTGGCCAAACTCCAGCAAAGCCGACGCTGACTTTTTCCGCTATTGCGGCCGCAGATGCCATAAATAGGCCCCGTATAAAACCAGAAAGAAGAGCCCCTCCTTGCGGCTCAAAACGAAACCGCTCCGCAGGAGAGGAAGCAGCAGAAGGGCCGTTCCGAGCATCATTGCCAAATCCCAAAACGTCAGCTCCGGCGCCGAATACGGACGCACCAGCGAGGAAATCCCTAATATCCCCAACAGATTGAAAATATTGGAGCCTACAATATTGCCGATAGAGATATCCGCCTGCCGGCGAACCGCCGCCACCACCGATGTGGCCAGCTCCGGCAGACTCGTGCCGGCGCTGACAATCGTCAATCCAATCACGGCCTCTGAAATCCCATACCTTCGGGCCAACTGAAGAGCCCCGGCAACCAGCAGCTTGGACCCGAGCACCAGCAGCGCCAGCCCCAGAACCACCAGCGCCGCAGGAACCCAAAGCCCTGTCAAGGCACCGCTCTGTTTGGACACCTCCGCCAGCCCCAAAGCCAAATCCGGCTCCCGTTTGGCCTGACGAAATGTCCAAATCGTATAAGCGGTTATTCCCGCAGAGAGCAGCAGCCCCTCCGTTCGGGTCAGGTGCCGGTCCAGCAGCAGCACAAGGCAAAGAACCGATACGGCAATCATCACCGGCACATCCCAGCGAATCAGCTGCCTGGTAACGCGAATCGGGCGGATGGCCGCCGCAAGCCCCAGAATGAACGCGATATTAAAGATATTGGAACCGACTACATTGGCTGCGGCAATATCCCCCAATCCTTTCAGAGCGGCGTGGGTGCTCACCGTCAGCTCCGGTGCACTGGTTCCAAACGCCACGACCGTCAGTCCAATCGCCAGCGGCGTCACTCCCAAACGAACCGCCGCCGCAGCCGCCCCCTTCACCAGCCACTCCGCCCCAAAATACAGCAGCAAAAGCCCTGCCGCTATCAGAAGAAAGACCATGCAAAATTCCTTTTCTTTTTCGTACGGTTGTCCCGCTGAAAGAGGGTTTTTTTCCCGCTGCTGCTTATAGACCGCCGGGAGGAACGGTCAGCGAAATCGGCTTCTTGGGATACAGCTTCAGCCGGCAGCACAACTTCTGGAACAGCGTAAGCCCCCGTTTCCATTCTGCAACAGCATCGTACAAGGCTGCAATATAAGGATGCTGGGCCGGGTTTAAATCGGCCAGAATTTCCAGGGCTTCCTGGTTATATCCTTTCATCAGCAGCGCCGTGGCATAATTGGCGGCAAAAAGAGGCGGGGTGTCCGACGGAATACAGATTTGCCCCTGAAAAGCCAGGTCGCGCAAAATCTGGATCGCCGCATCCGCCTGGCCCAGACGCATCAGACAGACTCCCCGGGCATTTTGAATCAGATGGTTGTTTGAATCCAGGCGGTCCAGATAATCCAGCGCCTGCTGGGGCTTTCCGGAGTCAAGCATCTTTTGAATCTGTTCGATTTGATAGGAAATGGATGTCTTGTTATTCATAAACGGACCCTCTGCAAAAAAAGAAGTCAAAAGAGCTTTAAAAAAACGCGGGCTGGAAAGCAAACCAAAAATTGCCTTCCGGAAAAAGAGGGGGTGAAAGCAGATCAGATAGTCAGTTGACAGCCGAGGGTCTGCAGGGTTTGCGGGAAACCTGGGAAACGGCATTCCCGGAAAAAGATTTCAGGACGGCCCATAATGGCTCGGCCGTCCCAGATGAATGCTGTCTTGAAGAGGGCCGAACAGACCAGACATGTCCTGGAATATCGCTGCTCCGGAGAAACAACGTTTGGAATGCTCGGGGCCGCAGAGAAAGTCAGGGATTCAAACGCAGCCGGCTTTTTTTCGCCGGACCGTTCAAAACAAAACGAAGCCGCCTGAAGCAGAATCAGGACAAGAAATACCGTCTTTTTGCCGTTACTAATCACAAAACAGCACTCACTGCAGAATATTTACTTTCTGCTGCTTCTAACAGGGATTCTACTCTTTTTCCAAAAAAGGTAAACTTTAAAGTTCAGGACAGGCGGGATTTAAAATCCTCGTAGGTAAACCGCCGCTGCAGGAGATAGCGGTCCTGCTGCGGGTCGTAAAGGACGATGTCCGGCAGGTTGATGCCGTTAAACATCGTATTCTTGACCATTGTATAGTGAGCCATATCGTGAAAAACCAGTCGGTCGCCGACCTGAAGCGGCTTGTCAAACGAATAATCGCCGATGACATCGCCCGCCAGACAAGTCGGCCCGGCCAGCCGATAGGTATAGGCCTTCTCTCCCGGCAGGCCCGCTCCGGTAATAACCGGCCGATACGGCATCTCCAGCACATCCGGCATATGGGCCGAAGCCGACGTGTCCAGAATCGCAATATCCATCTGGTTGTGCACAATGTCCAGTACCGAGGCAATCAGAAAACCGGTATGCAGAGCGATGGCCTCGCCCGGCTCCAGATAAATCGCCTCCAGATTCGGATACCGCTGCCAAAAATCCCGAATGGTGCGGCACAAAAGCTCCACATCATAATCCGGCCGTGTAATGTGATGTCCCCCGCCGAAATTCATCCACTTCATCTGCCGGATGACCGCGCCGAAATGCTTTTCAACAGCCGCCAGCGTCCGAACCAGCGAATCGGCGTTCAGCTCGCAAAGTGTGTGAAAATGAAGACCGCTGATGCCCTCCAGCTCCTCCGAGCGAAACTGCTCCGGCGGAATCCCCAGCCGGGAGCCGGGCGCACACGGGTCATAAATGCGTGTCCTGACCTCTGAGTGCATCGGGTTGACACGCAGACCGCAGGCAATCGGACGGGGGGATTGCTGAACCTTTTGGCGAAAACGATTCCACTGAGTATGGGAATTAAAAACAATATGGTCAACGATGCGCAGGTACTCGGGCATCTCATCATCCCGATAAGCCGGAGCACACAAATGCACTTCCTTGCGGAAATACTCCGCGGCCAGTTTGGCCTCGTGCAGGGAGCTGGCCGCCGCCCCGGACAGATACTGCCGACACAAGTCAAACGTGCTCCAGGCGGCAAATCCCTTTAAGGCCAGCAGAATCCGACACCCTGTGTCCTGCTGGACCTGTCCGAGCAGGACCAGATTCTTTTTCAGCCGCCCCAAATCAATCACATAACAGGGTGTTTGTACGCGTGCCGGGTCCATTGCACCTGCCTTTCCGAAAAAAGAAGCCGCAGAACAGAGGGGCTCCCTTTTCTGCGGCGGTGTTTTGCCTGCTGCCGGAGGACACTATTTGCTTTCAGAGCCGGTTCCCTGCTCCGCCGGCTGCGGCATCGGCGGGAAAATCCGGTCTTTCTTCTCCTTGCCTTCCGGACGGCGCATCTTGCCGTAGGTTCCTCTCCACAGTTTGCCGCGCTTGGTTCTCTTATCCCCTTTTCCCATGAAAACTTCCTTTCTATTCCTGATTGTCCTGTCTGAAAGTCATCATAAAGGGTTTGTATTTTATCCAAAACTCATCTGCTCTGCAAGACGGCTCATCGAAGCCCCAAAACATCCTGCATCGAATAAAGTCCCGGGGCCTTCCCCAAAAGCCACCGAGCCGCACTCAAAGCCCCCCGGGCAAACGTATCCCGGCTATGGGCGGAGTGCGAAAGGGTGATTGTCTCCCCCTGCGTGCTGTAGATCACACTGTGCTGGCCGACAATATCACCCGCTCGGATGGCATGCATCCCAATCGTCCCTTTTTGACGCAGGGCCTCTTTGCCTTCTCGTCCATGGACCAGCACATCCGGATATTTTCGACCTGTCTGCTCGCAAATGGACTGGGCCAGCGACAAGGCAGAGCCGCTGGGGGCGTCTTTTTTATGTCGATGATGTGCCTCGACAATCTCGATATCATACTCTTCCCCCAGACTTTTGGCCACTCGTCCAACCAGACTGAACAGCAGGTTCATTCCCAAACTCATATTGGTTGCCTGGACAATCGGGATTTTCTGACCGGCCTTTCGAAGGAGGTCCATATGCGCCTCCGAAAGTCCTGTCGTTCCCATCACCAATGCCGTCCGGGTCTTCTCACAGAACGCAATGGTTTCAGCCGCCGCACCAGGCAGGGAAAAATCAATCATCACATCCGCTTTTTTGTCCAAGCTGCCGGATAAAACCACTCCCGTATTCCCGCATCCGGCCAGCAATGCGGCATCCTTGCCGATATCCGGATGCTCCGGATGGTCCACCGCTCCAACGATTTTCCAGAAACCGGACTCCAGCGCCAAGGCAATCAGACGTTTGCCCATTCGCCCGGCCGCACCGTGAATAATCAATGACGCTGTCATGAAGCACCCCTTTTCTTTAGTTAAGAAAGCTCAAATGTCGATAATAATAGCCGGAAACTCGTTTCAAAACAAGAGAAAGAACCGCTTTCCCCGTTCTGTAGTAGAATAAAAAAAGGATTTCATCGATGAGGAGAGCAAAAAAGATGGGAAAAAGACTGGTATCAGGTATGTTGCTTCTGATTCTGCTCGCCTCGGTCGGCTGTCAAAGTGATGCGCAGACCGGAGCCCTGATTGGAGGTGCCGTGGGGGCCGGAGTCGGCCAGGCCGTCGGGCGAGACACAAAAGGAACGCTGATTGGTGCCGCCGTCGGTGCCGGAGCCGGTTATGTAATTGGGGCGCAATCCGACAAAAAGAAGGCCGAACAGCAGCGTCAGCAGGAGGTGTATTCTCCTCAACCGGCTTCAGCCGCCGCAACGGAAACCGTCTGGATAACCAACAGCAACGGGTCCAAAACCTCCGTCACCCTCCGCAGAGAAGGCGGCTATTGGTACGGCCCCCGAGGCGAACGATACGACACCAAACCGACGGAAGAGCAGCTCCGGACGGTATATGGGTTTTAAGAACCTTCGCCGAAGGTGGTCCTCTCCATCCAAACAAAAAGGGCGGCTTCTTAAGCCGCCCTTTTTTCCCAACAGAAGTCCTCATCAGGTCGTCTTTTGGGATGACGCTGTCTCCGATTTCCCTTGAGCTGCGACTGCTTCCTTTTTCTCCTCGGACATCTTGCCCAAATACTCCGGCAGTTCCACCCCCGCCATGGCCGCAATCTCCTGCAGAGGCGGCAGCGACTTGATTAAACTGGACAGAAAATTGGCCGTGGACGAGCCGCCCTTGTCTGAGCCGCCTGAATCCCAAACCGTAATCTTATCAATCCTGAGATTCTTAATCGCCTCCACCTGACGACTGACGATTTCCTCCAGTTTCTCAATCATCAGCAGAGTTGCGGCCGAGCGGGCGTCTCCGTTGCAGCTTTCAACCAGCATCCGATAGCCGGCGGCCTTGCTTTCCAGCACCTGACGAAGCCCTTTGGCTTCCGCTTCATATTTGGCCAGAATGGCATCGGCCTGCCCTTTGGCCTCCCGGCGATACCGCTCCGCAAGGGCCTCGGCCTCAATTTCAATCTTCTGCTTTTCAATTTCCTGTTTGACAATCACTTCGGCCGTCAGCCGCTGCTGTTCCGCCAAATACTGGGCCTTCTGGATTTCCGCTTCGGCCTGCCGTTTGGCCACTTCGCCTTTTCGAAGGGCCTCCGCCCGTCTGATGGCCAATTGCGCCTCGGATTCGGCAATATCCGCCTTGGCTTTATTTTCCCCGCTGACCGCAAGGGCTTCCTGCTGCTGGACAAAAATCCGCTGTTCCGCGACCGCCTTTTTCTCTCCCTTGACGGCCTCCGCCTCCTGCTGCTGGATGTAAATTCGCTTATCCGCCTCGGCCTTTTTCTGTCCCTTTTCGGCCTCTGCATAATTCTCCGCTACGCGAATCGTTCGTTCCCGGTTGGCCTGTGCTTCGCCGATTGCACCGATTTTTTCCTGTTCGGCCACGTCAATTTTGGCGGTGTTGATTGCTTCCGCAGCCGCCTTTTTGCCGATGCTTTCGATGTAATTCGAGCCGTCCGTAATATCGGTGATGTTGACGTTAATCAGAATCAGCCCGATTTTGTTCAGTTCCGGCTCAACGTTTTTCCGGATGGCCTCCAGAAAACTTTCCCGGTCCTGGTTAATCTGCTCAATCGTCAGGGAGGCCACCGTCAGACGAAGCTGCCCGAAAATAATCTCCTTGGCCATCTCCTCTATCTGATGAGGGGTCAGCCGCAGCAGACGCTCCGCCGCATTATTCATAATCGCCGGTTCCGTGCTGATGCCGACGGTAAAGGTACTCGGAACATTAATCCGGATATTCTGCAAAGACAGCGCATTTTCCAGCGGAATGGTGATGGTCATCGGGGTCAGACTCATGTACGCGTAATCCTGAATCAGCGGCCAGACAAACGCTCCGCCGCCGTGGATGCAGCGCGCCGTCTGATTTTTCCCGACGCGGCCGTAAATCACCAGAATCTGGTCGGATGAGCACCGCCGATACCGCGATGCCAGAAACATCACCAGGAAAAACACTACAAGAGCGGCAATCGAACACCAAATCAGCAGCAGCACAGGCCAGGTCAAGGTCATAATCCTCTCCTTTCTCGAACCCTTCTTTGCACCTTAACTTTTTTCAACGACCAGACGTCCGGCTGAAATCTTAACCACACGGACGGTCTGTCCGGTTTTCAACTCCTCCTGCTTTTCGGTAATCGCATCCAAAACCGTCAATCGCTCCTGGACGGCCAGCTGCACCTTGCCGGGCTTTCCGGGCCGAATGGTCAGATAGACCGTTCCTTCCTGCCCCACGGCATTGTCCAGATTCAGGGTTCCGCTGGATTGCAGCCGAGCTGCCCACTGAAAAAGCTTCTTGACCAGCCAAAGCATCAAACCGCCTGTCAGCAGGCTGATGCCGATCGGTATTACCGGATGAAATTCCCCCATCCGCATAATCATCCATCCGGTTATTCCGAACATCATAAAAAAGACGGTAACCCCCTGCAGAGAAAGGGTTTTGAAACTCAAATCGCTGTCATGGACGGCCCCGTCAGTTCCGGCTATGCCTCCATCCGCCCCTTCCGCTCCGACCTGACCGTCCGTATCCGTGCCGCCTGCATGCCCAAGAAACATCAGAATCGTCCGAAGGACAAACAACACCGTTCCAAAAACAGCGCAGCAGGCAAAAAGCAATTCCAGCCCACTCAGACTGTCAAGAAAGCCCTTCATAAACTGTCTCCTTGTATTCCCCCGAAAATGTAGCAGAATTCTCCAAAAAAGCAATTCCTTTTCGGGGATACCGATTGGAAAAGAGGGGTTAAGACCGCTTTTTGTTTACCCAAGAATGCAGTTTTTGAAAAATTTTGAGATTGGCCGCCGGAAAAGCGTATTGAATTAACCGGCTGGGCCAGACCCATTTGACGGCATCGCAGCCGAGCGGCTCGGCTTTTCCGCCTTGATACTCACACAAAAAGGCATGCAGCACAATCTTAAAGTGCGAATAAGCGTGCCGCACCACCGTCAGACAAGGCCCGACGGAAACCGCGATTGCCGTCTCCTCCCGAATCTCACGAGCCGCCGTCTGCTCGAGCGTCTCACCCGCTTCTCTCTTGCCGCCGGGAAACTCCCACAAGCCCCCCAAAAGCCCTTCGGCCTTTCGTTTGGCAATCAGGACCCGCCCCTTTCGAAAGACAATCCCAACCGCAATCTCATATTCCGGCAGTTTGCCGCTTTTGGGCATTATAGGAAGAACGGCTTGAAGCCCCTTTTGTTTGGCCAGACAAAACATCTCCAGCGGACACATCCGGCAATCGGGCAGACCGGGTTTGCAGACAACGGCCCCCAGCTCCATCAGCGACTGATTGAAATCGCCCGGGCGCCGGGGACAAACCAGGGTTTCGGCCAGCTGCCAGAGTTTGTTTTTGACGGCGGTTTGGGTCGGTTCCTGGCGGATGCAAAACAGCCGACACAGAACGCGAATGACATTGCCGTCCACCAGCGGCGCCGGCTGGTGAAAGGCGATGCTCGCCACGGCTCCGGCGGTATAACGTCCAACGCCGGGAAGCTTCTGCAGCTCGCTGGCCTTCTCCGGAAACCGCCCGCCGTACTCCCGAACAATGATTTGAGCGGCTTTGTGCAGATGGCGGGCTCGGCTGTAGTAGCCCAGCCCCTCCCACAGCTTTAACACCGAATCCAGTTTGGCCTCCGCCAGCGACTCCACCGTCGGAAAATGCTGCAAAAAACGCTCATAATATGGAATGACGGTTTCAATGCGCGTCTGCTGGAGCATCATCTCCGCCAGCCAGACGGCGTAAGGGTCTTTCGTCCGCCGCCAGGGCAAATCGCGGTGCCCCTGATCCCACCAGCGCAGCAGGGCCTGTCGAATCTCTTCAGGTCTGGGGGTTTTTGAGTTCTTCGACATTGGGCAGATATTTAAATCAAGCAAGCTCAAAAAGAAAAGAGGGATGTTAAACAGGCAATCCGTTTAAGTTGTTTCCTTGAAGGACAACGAAGGGCTTTTCATCCCACGTACGCCCCTGCAGAAGGCGTCCTGCTTTTTTCTTGTTGAAACCGCCCCACTGTTTGAAAAAGAAAGGAACTCGTTCTTTCAAACAGTTTTCCTGTATCTGAAGAACCCACTCTTCTTTCATCGGACGTGCCCGCGGACCGGATTCCCCGCCGACAATCACCCAATCAACCCCTTCCAGTGTTAAAGTATCTATCGGTCCAAGCAAGGGTTCCAGGGACAAGAATCTTACAGAAGCGTTGACACGCCGCAGATGGTCAAGACGGTACAAATAATCAGATTTTTCAATCGTCACCCCAATCCACACATTCGGCGACCACTCCAGCAGCGGGGCCAACTCCGCCAGGCGATGCGAGCGTTTTGTTAATATCTGAAACGTATGCTGTGTACATCGGTTCATCACGGAAAAAATCCGCTGAATAAAAGAAAACGGCACCTCTTCATGAAACAAATCACTCATCGAATTCACAAAGACCAACCGGGGCTTTTTCCACCCATAAGGTTCCTCCAGCGTTTCCGGATGCACCGTGACCTGAAAGCCGTTGCGATAACGGGGCTGCCCCATTGCACACAGCCGCCTGGCCATCCGCTCCGCATAACAATGAGCACAGCCGGCGCTGATTTTCGTACAGCCGGTTACGGGATTCCAGGTACACTGCGTCCACTCAATCGCCGTCTGCGTCGCCATTAAACACATCCTCGATTCGAATATTTTTTCATAATATCCTCTACAATCTTATGGCCGGTTTTGTTTGGGGACGCAAAAAAAAGATAATAGACAACAGCCCCATTTTCATTCCTCATTGGCATAGGCCTCGACACGTATCCAAATCCTGCAGATTCTTTCAATCGTTTTTGAAATGCAAGGGCAATCGCTTCGTTGGACGTTTTTTCTTCTATATCGCCGAAAAGCCCTTCCTGTTTTTTATAGGCCGCTTTTTTCCAACTTTCATCTCCCCAAAAAGATGTTAATCGGTCTGCTTGTTCCGGCGATACTTTGTCCGGATTTTCCCATAATACATTTCTATTCATATCCATTACAGGAAAGTTAAGAAAGATTTCAATGGCCTTGGACTGTCCGGCAGCCCGCATAACCTCCCAATTCAAGTGAAGCCCATAAGGGTCCAATAAGCACAGAGCACGCTTATAATCAGAATACTGAATGGTCGGAAAAATTTCCTTCAGCAGGATTTCATTGCAATCCCCCTCAAAAAAGAAAACATTCGAATAACCGGCAGCCAACCGCCTTAAATAGTCAATTTTCTCCTTATTAAGATCGATAAAATAATATCCTGTAAAAGGCGGTTTCGTATCAAGGGCAATCAAAGGGCTGCCCGGAATTTGTTTCTTTTTGGTTTTGGATATATGAACACCCGGCCCGGCAAATCCATCAATATAATAATATCCCTTTATTGACGCCTGTTTTGACATAATTGTCGTATAAGCACTGCCGTACTTCTGTAAAATCTCGAGCTTAATTTCAGACCAATACCCAACCTCATCAAATCTGAAGTCTCCTTCTTTTCTCATTTTTGCTCCTTCTGAAGTTTTTTATGTTTCAGGTCTGGGGGTTTTTGAGCTCTTCGACATTGGGCAGGTCTTTAAGGGAATTGAGCCCGAAGACTTCCAGGAACTTCTGCGTGGTGCCGTACTGCATCGGCCGGCCCAGAATCTCCGCCCGGCCGACAATCTTCACCAGCCCCTTATACATCAGATTGCGAATCACCTCGCCGCTGGCCACGCCGCGGATGGCCTCAATATCCGCCCGGATAATCGGCTGCTTATAGGCAATAATCGCCAGGGTCTCCAGGGCCGCCGGCGACAGTTTGTTGTCCGCCCGGACTTTCACCAACTTCGACAGCCACGGATTAAAGACCGGCAGCGTCATCATCTGATACCCGCCGGCAATCTTTTCGATGCGGAACGAAAAACCGCCTTCGCGGTACTTGCGGTTCAAATCCCGAACGCACTGGTGAATCTGCTTAAGGGTGCCCGCCTCGGCAATCTCCGCCAGCTTGGCGGGCTTGAGCGGTTCATCGCTGGCAAACAGCACCGCTTCAATGACGGTTTCGAACGTGGGGGTCAGCGCGGCTTCCTCCGCCGGCGATGCCTCCATATCCTCCTGAAAATCCTCCGATTGCGCCTGCGGCGGCTCACTGGACAGAGGCTCATCCTCCGACGGTCTCGAAAGGTCGGCAGACGGCTCCGGCTGGTCTATTTCATTCTCGATTTTATCCTGCTCGTTCAAATCTCTTTCCATACAAACGGGTCCTTATCTTGTTTGCTGAGCCGTATTGTGACATTTCGGAGGTGTTTTTTCAATTTCCGAGCCAGGATTTTCAGGGCAAATCGTTCGGAATTGGAATGAGACAGACATAGACAGGTCAGCCCGGCTTCGCCTGCCGCCAGGGCCTGATGATGCTTGAGTTCCCCGGTCAGGTACAAATCACATCCTTCGTCTATGACGGCATTTAAGATTTTTCCGCAGCTTCCTGCACACACGGCGGCCGTCTGAATGAGCCGCTTTTGCGGTCCGACAATGCCGACGGCCTTTGTGCCGGTCGCCCGACGGACCCTGTCAAGAACCTGCTGAATGCTCAAGGGCTTGCGAAGTTTTCCGAAACGGCCTAATCCAAAGCGGTTTTCCACATCATAATGCCGCAGCACATCAAACGCCGGCGTCTCATAGGGATGAGCCCTTCGAAGGGCGGCCACCGCCGCCTGCACCTTGTCGGCGGAAACGACGGTTTCCAGACGCACTTCCTGCACTTTTTCCAGTTTGCCTCTTCGGCCGATAGTCGGGTTGGCGCCTTTGAGGGGCTTGAAAGTCCCCGTCCCAGCCGTTTGAAACCCGCAATGGGAGTAATTTCCGATGGCCCCCGCTCCGGCTTCGTAAAGGGCCTGCGCAACCTGATTGACGGAATCCGTCGGCACAAATGTTACAATCTTGTATTGAGGCCCTTTGGGGTCAGCGACAAAATCTCCGAGGGGTTTGGGGTCCTGAATCTCAAGAATCTCCGCCAGCGCATCGTTGACGCCGCCCAGTACGGCATCAAACGCCGTATGGATGGAAAAGACGCCGATGCCGGCACGAATCAGGGCATAAATCGGTGCGGTCGGCCCGTCGGCGGTAATCTTTTTCAGCCCATCCCAGATAATCGGATGATACGCCAAAATCAGGTCCGCTTTTGCGGCTTTGGCCTCTGCAACAACCGCCATCGTCGTATCAATCGTCAGCAGGATAGATTTGATGTCCCGCCTGCGGTCGCCGAGCAGAAACCCGACATTGTCCCATTCCTGCGCCAGTTTCAGCGGGGCAATTTCCTCGAGCAGCTGTTCTATCTGTTCGATTTTCATAGAGTCAAATCCCGAAGTTTTTCCTCGTATTTTTCTGTCAGGAGTTTGGTCACCGGTCCGGGTTTGCCTTCGCCGACGGTATGCCCTTCGACCGCCACCACCGGCAGAATCGTCATCACCACATTCGTCAAAAAGACCTCTTCGGCCGCCAGCAGGTCATTGATGTCCAGCGGACGCTCTTCCGTCGGAATTTGCTCCTGCCGGGCCAGTTCAAGCACTGTTTTTCGGGCAATTCCCGGCAGAACCGGTGTGGAAAGCGGCGGCGTCAGAAGTTTGCCTTGCCGAATCAAAAAAACGTTGCTGATGCAGCCCTCGGCCAGCCGGTTTTCCGTTGTAAACCAGAGGGCTTCGGCCGCCAGTTTTTCGTGTGCAACGCGCAGCGCCGCCAGACGCGGCCCGTAGCAGGTCGTCTTATGTCCCGCAAAGGGGTCTTTTGGGTTCTGGCGGTAATCCGTAATCACCACCCGCACGCCTTTGTCGAAATATTCCTTCGGATACGGGACAAACGCCGTCGCCGTAATCAGCAGGGTTGAACGCCGGTTTTCTTCGGCTCGCAGGGACCCGCCGGTCAGCGTCAGCCGAATTCGGGCATCCGTCAGCTGATTGGCCTGCAGAACCTGCCCAACCGCATCCTGTACCTCCTCCTGCGAATAGGAATTGACAATCGAGAGGGTCTGAGCGGAGTCCGCCAGCCGCTGCCAATGGTCCGAAAAGCGAAACACCCGCCCCCTGACCGCCCGCATCGTTTCAAACAGGCCGATTCCGTATAAAAACGAACTGTCATCAATCCCAATCCGGGCTTCTGATGCGGGTACAAGAGAACCATTCAGAAAAACCTGCTCCATAGCATCCTCCGGTTATCCGCCTTTAGGGACTATACTATAAACGGCCGCCGTTGGGATGAACAGCAAAAACCGCCGGCCTGTGCGGCCGCGAACATACGGCCTGAACCGCATTCTGCAGGGCCCGGGCTTTCAGGAGCATCTCTTCCCATTCCGCCTGCGGCTGCGAATCGGCGACAATGCCCCCGCCGGCCTGGAGAAAAACACGCCCGTTCTTGACCACCGTTGTCCGTATCGCCACATTCAGACAGGCATCACCGTTCAGTCCCAGCCAGCCGACGGCGCCGGTATAAACTCCGCGGGCGGTCGGCTCCAGCTCATCAATGATTTCCATCGCACGGATTTTCGGGGCTCCCGTGACCGAACCGCCCGGAAAAACCGCCCGTAGGATTTTCAAAAAGAGCGCCGGGTCATTCCGCCGCGGGAGCAGCCCCTCCACGGCCGCCACGGCCTGATAGACGGTGGCATATTCCTCGATTGTGCGGAATTGAGACACAATCCGGCTGCCGGGCACACAGACCCGCGCCAGGTCATTGCGCTCCAAATCCACAATCATCGCCAGCTCGGCCTGTTCTTTTTCACTTTCCGCCAAATCCCGAAACGCCGTCCGGTTCCGTTCCTCCGCATTCGGCCCGCTGACGCGCGGACGCGTTCCCTTCATCGGACGCGTGCAGATATGCCGGTCGCGAATCTGCAAAAACAATTCGGGCGAGGCGCTGACGACGGCCCAGTCTTCGGCCGCCAGATACGCCGCATACGGGCTGGGGTTCCAGCGGCTATGCCAGTGAAAGAGGTCGATGGGTCTGCCGTCAAAGGGGCCTTCCATCCTCCGGGTCAAATTAATCTGATAAACCTCCCCGTCATAAATGTATCGGCGGATGCGCTCCAGAGCGGCCAGATAATCCTGACGGCTCATTCGGGACGCAAACTGAACCGGTTCCGCATCGGCTGCAAAAGGAACCTCCGGTATCTCCTGCTGTTCGGCTTCCTCGAGCCAGCCGGACAGTTGGGCAAATTTTTCCTCGGCGGAAATATTTTCTCCCTCCACTTCAACCGCCGCCAGCCAATATTCCTGCCGGCTGTGGTCAAACAGAATGGCCTTATCATAGAAACCCAGCCAAACGACGGGCATTTTGATATCGTCCTGTGCCTGCTCCGGCAGCTTTTCAAAAAACCGCCCCAGTTCATAGGCGAAATATCCCATCCAGCCCCCGCAGAAAGCCCCTTGGGGCACAGGAACCTCTTCGGCCAATCGGTACGAAGAAAGAGTCCGCTCCAGCCGGGCCGGCAGCGCCGGCTCATTCAGAGCCGCCTGAAAAACGGCGGCGGGCTGAGCAGAAAAGATACTGAAAGGATGAACCGAATCATTGCCGCCCCAGACGGCCGGAACCGCTTTGCGGGAAACCGTTTCACAGAGCCGGCAAACAGCGGCCTTCGATTGAGCCGGACGAAGGAAGCATCGACACAGTCTGGGACGGAGCGTCTGCATAAAACGGCCCCTTATTTCGCCGCGGAAGCAAATTCCTGCAGAATCTGCACGGAGGAGGAGGTCCCTAATCGAGCGGCGCCGGCCTCGAGCATCGCCAGGGCCTGCTGGGCTGTTCGAATGCCGCCGGAGGCCTTGATTTTGCAACGCGGGGCCGTCTGCGCCATCAGCTGTACATGCTCAACCGTCGCCCCGCCAGCCTTGTGCATGCCGGTGCTGGTCTTGAGAAAATCGACGCCAATCTCCTGACCGATTCGGCAGGCAAAGACAATCTGCTCGTCCGTCAGAGCCGCCGACTCGATAATCACCTTCAGCACCACCGGCGGGTTCATCTGCCGACAGACCTTCCAGACCGCTTCAATATCTCGCCGGAGCGTTTTGTCATCCTGTTCCACAACAGCCGCCAAATCCGCTACCATATCCAGCTCATCCGCCCCGTTCATCACGGCCTCCTGGGCCTCGAGGGCCTTCAGACGCGGACTGGCTGTGCCCAGCGGAAAACCGACCACCGCCGCCGTCCGCACGCCGCTGCCCCTCAGCAGGTCCGCCGCCAGCGAGACCCATTTGCCGGTTACGCACACCGCCGCAAACCGATGCTCCATCGCCTCCTGGCAGAGCCGCTGGATATCCGCCTTCACCGCCGTGGGACTCAGCAGAGTATGGTCAATCCGCGCCGCCAGTTCCTGGGGGGTTTTGATAATCAAATTCGCCCTCCGTATTCTTTCCGGAAAAACTCGAGGGCCTCCTGAGCCGAGAAAAAGACCCGGCTGGCCGTCTGGGTCACAAACACCGACGGGGCCTTTTTGGGGATCCAGATGACATAGACCTGCTTGGCCGTTTCGTGAGCATGCTGAAGCTCGCGCTCCACGCCGCTGGACAAGGCGGGCATCCCGTCCGGCAGGGCCGGCACAAAACTGATAATCATCTCCGACTGGTCAATCAGCATAAAATCCCGCGCGTAAATCTGGCTGTTGATGTCGGTTTCAATCTGGAGGACCTCCTCCACATCAAAATTGACCTTCTGGCCGAGGGCCTCGACCTCGATGGTTTTGTGCCCTTCCTGTTTGGCCTTCTTGGCATAATACGGCAGATAGGCCTCCTCGAGGTCGCCCGGGTCAAAGCAGGTAAAAATCTCCTTCATCGTCTCGCGAAAGCGGTCAATCTCGGCAATCACATCCGGCAGCCCCGCCACGTGGGTCATCGGAAAACTCAGATAGGCCCGCGGCCGCTGCGGCTCAAATGCCAGACGATAAAACGTCTCCACCGTGTTTTTGTGCAGCCCGCGTGCCAGGCAGTAAAACGGCGCCTCCGGACGTGTGCCCTGCTGCATCATCTGGGTCCCGAGAATCTCCTCCTCGCGCCAGACCAGCAGGTCTTTGAGGGTGTGCTGGCTGCGGTGGTCTTTTTTGAGCCGCACGTGGAGCCGCTCGGCACTGTCGATAATGCAGATGAACAAATCCGGCTTCAGAGCCCGGATTTGGTAAAAATCAAAGGCCGGAAACAGCCCGTGCCGCCAGCGGAAGGTCGCGTGCGTGTTGACAATCACATGCTCGTGGGTTCGGGCCTGAGCCAGAATATCCTTAAAAACACTGCGGCGAAGCGAATGCAGCCGCTCCCGGGAGATGTCCAGAATGCGCCCCGGCGGCACATCCGGCGCCTCGGCATACATCCGATCGCCCACACTGCAAAGCAGAATGTCCTTGCCCTGCTGTCGGGCATAGTCGCACACCTCCTCCAGATAATCCTTTTTATCCAATCCGACCATGCCGGATACTACTATTTTCATCGCCGTCTCCTGCGTTTTGTGTCGTTGTCCGCCAAGCAAAAAGAGAAGACCATTGTAGCCCTGCCAAGGAAAAATGCAAGAAAATGCCCCGTTTGTTCCGATAAAAGATAGCCATACAACCAAATTTCAGGTACAATGCGAGGGCGATGGAACATTATAAATTACAGATACTTAACACCCTGACGCGACGGGATTACGAGCCGATGACAGCTTCGCAGCTGGCCGGCTGGCTGGGGGTTGGCAAGGAGGAGGCGGCCACCTTCCAGAAGGCCGTAGAAGAGCTTCGCCGAAACGGTCAAATCGTCACCGATTCCCGAAAGAACCTGATGCTGCCCCCACTGTCCGATACCGTCATCGGAACGTTTCGCGCCAACCCGCGGGGCTTTGGGTTTTTGGTTCCGATCACTCCCAACGCCCACGGCGACCTATACATCGCTCCCGACGACATCAATGGAGCGATGAACGGGGATATTGTTCAGGCAAAGGTGATTCGGCGCGGCAAACGAGACGGCCAGTGGCGGTACGGCGGACAAATTATCCAGATTATCGAACGAAGCAGCGACCGGTTTGTCGGCACCCTGCAGCGGCGGCAAAATATCTGGTTCATCCAGCCGGAAGGCAAGGGCTTCTTCGGCTCTATTGTTCTTGACGACGTCTCGGCCAGCGGAGCCCGCGAGAACGACAAAGTCGTCGTGGAAATCACCCGCTATCCGCAGAACAATCAGCCGGCCCGCGGAGCCGTCATTCGAATTCTCGGCAAAGCCGGACGCTACGATACCGAAATCCGCGCCGTGATGGAACGGTTTTCCCTGCCGGAGGATTTCGACGAAGAATGCCGGCAGCAGGCCCGACAGGCCGTCGAACAGTTCAATCCCGACGACATCGGCAACCGGGCGGACCTGACCGATGAAACCATCATCACCATCGACCCGCCGGATGCCAAAGACTTTGACGACGCCATCAGTCTGCGAAAAGACCGCGACGGCAACTGGCGGCTGGGTGTCCATATTGCCGACGTGAGCACCTTTGTCCCGATGCATACGCCGCTGGACAAAGAGGCCCGTCGGCGCGGCAACAGCGTTTATCTGCCCGGCAAGGTTATTCCGATGCTGCCGGAGGTGCTCAGCAACGGCATCTGTTCCCTTCAGCCCGGCCAGCGGCGCTTCACCAAAAGCGTGTACATCACCTACAGCCCCGACGGCAAGGTCCTTCAGACAGAGTTTGACAATACCGTGATTTGTTCTACGGCCCGTCTGACCTACGAAGAAGCCGACCGGATTCTGCGGGGAAAGGCCCGTGGATTCCCGGGTGAAGTCGTCGCTCTGCTGAAGGATATGGAAACACTGGCCCGGGCCATCGAGGCCCGGCGCCGCAAAGCGGGAATGATTCACCTGGACCTGCCGGAGACGGAACTGATCTATGATGAATCCGGACAGGTCATCGACGCCCATCCGGCGGACGACAGCTATCCGCATACCATCATCGAAATGTTCATGGTCGAGGCCAACGAGGCGGTTGCCGGTCTGCTGGACCGATTCCGGGTCCCCTTCCTTCGGCGAATCCATCCGGCCCCGGATGCCCAGAGCGCCAAAAATCTCGGACGCTTCATCAAACTGTTCCGAATGAAGGTCCCCCGTGTCCTTGACCGGCGGGCCATTCAGGACCTGCTGGATTCGGTCAAAGGCACTCCTCTTTCCTATGCCATTAACACCTACGTCCTGCGCAGTCTGCCCCGAGCGGAATATTCGCCCCTGCATATCGGACATTATGCGTTAGCCAGCACACACTACTGCCACTTCACCAGCCCCATCCGCCGCTATGCCGACCTGCTGGTGCACCGGCTTATCGACTGCTACATCCGCGGCACCCTGAATAAAATCGGACTGGAAGAAGTCCTGCCCGAGCTGGAACTGCGGGAAATCGGCCGGCACCTGACCTGGACGGAAGAACAGGCCGACCAGGCCGAAGAGGAGCTCAAGACCGTCCTGATTCTTCAGATGCTCACCAAACACATCGGCGACGAAATGGACACCGTTGTCTCCGGACTGACCAACTTCGGCGTCTTTGTTCAGTGTTTGAAGTTCGGCATCGAAGGGCTCATCGAACCCGGCGACCTGGGGCTGGACGAATGGCGATACGACCAGCGGGCGCAGGCCGTCGTCGGCAAATGGTCCGGGCACAGCATCCACCTCGGCCAGCCGATGAAGGTTCGAATCGTGTCCGTGAATGTGCCGGCCCGTCAGCTTTTCGTCGCACCGGCGGAACCGCTCGTCCAGCATCGGCACAATGCACGCAGCCGCTCCGCCAGAGGCCGCGGCAGAAAACGATAAAATCCCGCACAGAACCCTTGCTCGGCTGTGCCGCATCTGTATATAATGCACCTTTAAAAAATTTCGAATGGTCTTGGAGGGTCATCCGAATGGAACATGTAAGCCTGCTGCCGGCCGGTCAGCTCGGGAAGAATTTTATCCCTTCCCCCTATCTGCCGGACGGCAAAGACGAGTTTTACCTTCGCAACAGCCAAATCCCTCAGCCCCATCCGGCCTGGCGGCATCTTCGGGCCGATGAGCTCGAGCAGCTGGTCAAGAACGGCAACACAGCCGACAACTGGGATGATGTGCTGGTCACCGATGAGTTTGAGCCGGCTCAAATCAAAAACAGCTCCTTTTTCGGGCTGGTGCGGCTGGGACGCATGCGCAATCAAATCCTTGAGCACCATGATATGCAGGTGCCGGTCGGCATCACCAACAGCCGCATCGTCTCCTGCGACATCGGCGATGATACCGCCATCCACAATGTCAGCTATCTGGCCCACTACATCATCGGGAACCGGTGCATTCTGCTGAACATCCATGAGATGCACACCACCAACTACGCCAAATTCGGCAACGGCATCATCAAAGACGGCGAGCCCGAATCCGTCCGCATCTGGCTGGACCTGATAAACGAAGCGGGCGGACGGCGGGTGATTCCCTTCGACGGAATGATAACCGCCGACGCCTATCTCTGGGCAAAATATCGAGACGACAGGGTGCTTCTGGAACGGTTTAAGGAAATGACCCAGAAGCAGTTTGACAGCCGGCGCGGCTACTACGGCACGGTCGGCGACCAGTGCGTCATCAAAAACAGTCAGATTCTCAAAGATGTCAAAATCGGCGCTCACTGCTATATCAAAGGCGCCAACAAACTCAAAAATCTGACCATCAACTCTTCTCCGGAAGAACCCAGCCAAATCGGCGAAGGGGTCGAACTGGTCAACGGCATCATCGGCTACGGCTGCCATATTTTCTACGGCTGCAAGGCCGTGCGCTTTATTCTCGGCAACAACTCCAATCTGAAATACGGCGCCCGGCTGATTCACTCCTTCCTCGGAGACAACTCCACGATTTCCTGCTGCGAGGTGCTCAACAACCTGATTTTTCCCGCCCACGAACAGCACCACAACAATTCGTTCCTGATTGCCTCCGTCGTGCTCGGCCAAAGCAATATGGCCGCCGGCGCCACCATCGGCTCCAACCACAACAGCCGGGCGAATGACAATGAAATTCAGGCCGGACGCGGTTTTTGGCCCGGACTGTGCACCAGCATCAAGCACTCTTCCCGGTTTGCCTCCTTCGTGCTGCTTTCCAAGGGTGATTATCCCGCCGAACTGGATATTCCGCTGCCGTTTTCGCTGCTGAACAACAACGTTTCCTTAGACCGTCTGGAGGTCATGCCCGCCTTCTGGTGGCTTTTCAATATGTATGCGCTGGCCCGCAATACCTGGAAGTTTCAGACGCGTGACAAACGCATCCGAAAGATTCAGCATATTGAGTTTGACTGTCTGGCCCCGGATACCGCCGAGGAAATCTTTCATGCAATGCGGCTTCTGGAGGAGTGGACCGCAAAGGCCCATCTTCGCAGACAGGGGCAATCTCCCGACAGCCGCTCTGCCGACGACCTGGCCGCCCTCGGACGCACGCTGCTTTGCAGCGGCGAAAAGGGACTTGCCGACCTGGAGGTGCTCGGCGAAAAGATGGAAAAATCCTCCCGAAAAGCCGTGATTCTCAAACCGGTGGAAGGGTACCAGGCCTATCGGCAGATGCTGCTGTACTATGCGGTCAAAAATCTGCTCAGCTGGATGCAGGCCAATCCGCAGGCGAATTTTGAAGCCCTGAAAACCGCCCTGCAGGGGCCCCGATGCCGACAGTGGGTCAACCTGGGCGGCCAGCTGGTGCCGGCGGAGGATGTGGACCGGCTGCGGGCCGACATCCGCGACGGAAACCTGCAGACCTGGCAGCAGATTCATGAACGTTATGACCAGCTCTGGCAGCGGTATCCGGCCGACAAACAAAAACACGCCTGGGCGACCCTGTGCTCGCTGTGGGAAACACAATCCCTGACTGCGGAGCAGTGGAAGGAAGCCCTCCGTCAGGCCGTCCAAATCCAGCATCTGATTTGCCAGCGGGTTTACGAATCCCGCAAAAAAGACTACGAAAACCCCTTCCGTCAGGCCACCTATCGAAACAGCGAGGAAATGCTCGCCGTCATCGGGCCGCTGGAGGAAAACGATTTCGTCAAACGGGTCCGTCAGGAAACCGAACAATTTCAGGCCGCCGTCCAGACCGTTTTACAGAGAGGGTAATTGTCAACCGTCATTTTAGAGGAGAAACCGATGAACCTGCAGGAAGAACGATACGCAAAATTCGCGCTGGTCCGTGAGATGATGGATGTTGTCGGGGTCGTCCGAAAATTCAATCTCCATCAAACCAAAGAAGTCGCCCCAATCATCCGTTCCGCAGGTAGGCTTTTGCTGACCGGCGAGGGCTCCAGTCGAATCTTCCCCGCCAAAAACGCCATTCGGAAAGCCCTGCGATGGGGGATGGATTTGGCCGTCTTTACCGAAGGGTCCCGGCAGGCGGCCGAGTACAACCTGTCGCGGTTTGCCGTTTTCTGCGCCTCCAACTCCGGACGCACCAAAGAAGTGGTGCTGCTGGCCAAAAAACTCAAAGAAATGGGCAACCCCAACCGTTTCGGCCTGTCAGCCAACGCCGGAACGCTGCTGGAAGAGGCCTGTGCCAAGACGTTTGTTCTCACCTGCGGCTGGGAACAGGCCGTTGCGGCCACTAAAAGCGTGATTGAACAGGCCCTCTTTTATGAATCGCTCCTGCGGCATATCGCCGGCAATCTGGCCGACGTCAACTGCGGCAAACTGGCCGACCAGATTGAAACCGCTCTGACCCTCAAAATCGATCCGTCAATTATCCAGACGGCTGTCGGGGCTCCCACCATCTATTTTGCCGGATACAATGACGGCGTGGCTGAGGAGCTGACACTGAAGACCAATGAAATCACCCGAAACAAATCCGACTACCTGGAAGGCACGTACGCCGTCCACGGCATCGAGGAAGTGATGGACCCCAAAGACATCGTCTTTGTGGTGGACCCCATCGAAGCCGAAATCGAAAAGTTCCAGGAAGTCCTCGTCAAGGGGGTCGGGCTCAAGGTAGTCGCCATCGCCAACCGCAAGACCCCCTTCCCGACGATTCAGGTCCCGGATGCCGGCGAACTGACTCCGTATGTGTACCTGGCCGCCGGATGGAACCTGCTGGTCGAAATCGGCCTGGCCCTCGCCATCAATCTCGACAAACCCACCCGCGCCCGAAAGGTCGGCAACGAATTGATTGTCTAAATATTCTCCTCAAAAAAACAAGAACGGCGAAGCACATCCGCTTCGCCGTTTTCTTAAACCAAATACAGGTTTTTCTACTCGGAGACCCAATCATAGAACCGCAAACAGATTTATCAGAACCCTCAAAGAAAAAACTGATTCGATACGCCTTTATTGACAGTCAAAATGTACACTTGGCAATCAAAGAACAAGGCTGGCAGCTGGACTTTGGACGTTTTCGAAAATACCTTGCCGACAAATACCATGTAAGCAAAGCATTCCTATTTATTGGATATCTGGAAAAAAATCTGCCGCTCTATGAAAATCTTAGAAGGCAAGGATACGATTTAATACTCAAACAAGCCATATTATTAAAAAACGGCAAAACAAAAGGGAATGTAGACGCAGAACTCGTTCTTCACGCCATGATTGAACTCCCAAATTATGACGGAGCAGTGATTGTCTCAGGTGATGGAGACTTTTACTGTCTGATTCAATACTTGAAAAACAAAGGAAAACTGGCAAAACTGCTGATTCCAAATCAGCAAAAATTTTCTTCCTTGTTGCGTGAGTTCATTCGATCTAACGACGTGGCTTTTATGAACAACCTTCGAGAAAAACTGAAATACCGATAAAAAAGAGAGGCATCGCCGCGGGACAAACACCTTTTTGGTTCCCCTTTGGATAGCCTCTCATCATAATCCTTAATTAATTATACTAATTTTTCATCGACTGGTTCAAGGAAAAACTTAAAGGAAGCAATTTCGGGATATTTTGTATCCATATATATTCAATTCTATCCTAACTTCCTTTGAAAGCAAAACTTGCTTTTTAACAAGGTTTCTTCTATCCTGATTATCTATGCGAATTCCGATAACCAAATATGGTCTTCCGCAGGCGGCGGCCTATCCGGCCGTCCTGCTTATTTTGATGGTTGTGTATGCCCTGTTTTTTTGGCAGGTGCTGCCGGAATCCCTGCACAGCGGAGCTGGTTTTTGGCTGGCGGGCGTCCTGCCGGAAGCCGTGTTGCTGTGCGTGCTGAGTTGGGCCGTCTCTTTTTTCCGCGACCCGAAGCGGACGATTCCGGACGACCCGGCTCTGCTTCTTGCCCCCGCCGACGGAACCGTCAGCGACATCGAACAGGTGCACGAACCGGCGCTGGGACCGGACCCGGCCGTCCGTATCGGCATCTTTTTGAGCATCTTCAATGTGCATATCAACCGGATGCCCTGTGCCGTCCGCGTCAGGTCTGTCACCTACAAGCCCGGCAAATTCCTCAATGCCCTCGAAGGCGTTCAGGCCGGAAAACTCAACGAATCCAACAACCTCCTGCTGGAGCGAATCCAGCCGCCCTGTGAACCGCTTCTGCTGCGGCAGATTTCGGGGGCCATCGCCCGCCGAATTGTTTGCGAAGCGGCCGAAAATCAGACCTTTACGGCCGGCCAGCCCTTTGGTATGATTAAATTCGGCTCCAGAACGGAACTGTATATACCGGCGGGGCCGAATCTGACAATTTTGGTCAAAGTCGGCGACAAGGTCAAAGCGGGCGAAACGCCGTTGGCCCGATACGAAAATGAGTCATAAAAACAGAAAACGCCGTTTCTTCTTTCCGTCCAAACCCAGACGGCTGCAAACCGTTACGATTCTGCCCTCGCTGGTGACCCTCATCAACGGCATCTGCGGGTTTGCCGCCATTGGACTGGCCGCCCACGGACCGGACAAATTCGCCCTGGCCGGCTACATGATTTTCATTGCAATGATTGCCGACATGCTCGACGGACGCATCGCCCGAATGAGCCAGACGACCTCCAGCTTCGGCGGCCAGCTGGACAGTCTGTGCGATATGCTCAGCTTCGGGGCCGCTCCGGCGGTCCTGGCCTTTCGCGTGCTGATTCAGAACTTCCCGGACCTGTTCGGGGAAGAAACGTTCTTTCTGTCTGACTTTTTCCGTCGGTTTCTCTGGCTGGCAGGGGCTTCCTATATGTGCTGCGCCGCCGTCCGTCTGGCCCGATTTAATGTGGAAAATGTCGAAGACGAAAGCGCCCATCGGGTTTTTCAGGGGCTGCCGACGCCCGCCGCCGCGGGGATTCTGGCCGGACTGATTGTCCTGATTGAACATATGAAGGCCGACCCTACGGCCCGCGGGCCCCTGTTTGCTCTTCTTCTGAAAACCATTTTGTATTGTCTGCCGCTGATTGCCATCGGTGCCGGCGCCCTGATGGTCAGCCGCATTGAATACCCGCATCTGGTCAATCAGTACCTCCGCGGCAAAAAACCCATCATTCACCTGTTCTGGGTCGCCGTTATCCTGGCCCTGATTTGGCAGACGGGGCTGCAGGTCGCTCTGGTTGTTTGTTTCGGCGGCTATGCCCTCACCGGCTTGTGGCGAAGAATCTGGCAGCACTCCCGCCGGGTGATTGCCGCTCCGGCTGAATCGCCCGCTCCGGCTGCCCCGGACCATGTCTGAAAAAAGATTCCAGCCCATCACCTCTGCGATGCCTGACAACACCCTGTCTGTTTATATTCACGTGCCGTTTTGCGCCCGCAAGTGCCGGTACTGCTCCTTTTATTCCATTCCCTACAATCCGGATGCGGCGGAGGCCTGGAGCCGGGCCGTTTTGAGAGAACTTGAACTCTATAACGTTCATCATCCTATCCAAACCCTGTACATCGGCGGCGGCTCTCCTTCCGTTTTGTCCGTCAGCCAAACGGAGTTCCTGCTGGGCCGGCTTCTCGAAAAGACAGGCCGGCCGACAGAAGAGTTTACGGTTGAAATCAATCCGGCTCAATGCAGCTCCGAGTTTTTTACAGTACTGAAAACATATGGCGTCAACCGTCTCTCCATCGGGGCTCAATCCTTTCATCCGGAGGAGCTGTCGTTTCTGGGACGGCTTCACCAGCCCCAGGATATCTCCAAAACCGTCAAAACAGCCCGGCAATGCGGTTTCGAAAACATCGGGCTGGATTTGATTTTTGCCGTCCCCGGCTCCTCCTTAAAAACCTGGAAGCAGTCTGTCCGCAAAGCCCTCGCTCTCGACATCCCCCACTTGTCGGCCTACAGTCTGACCTATGAACCCGAGACCCCGCTCTTTCGCGACATGGAAGACCAAAAAATCCTTCCTGTCGATGAAGAGACTGACCGACAGATGTATGAGGCCGCCATCGACATCCTCGAATCAGCCGGCCTGGAGCCGTACGAAATCTCCAACTTCGCCCGCCCCGGCTTCGCCTGCCGACACAACCTTCGCTATTGGGACAATCGCCCCTGGCTGGGATTGGGTCCCTCCGCCGCTTCGTGGTTCAAGGGTCAGCGAACCCGCAACATTGCCGACCTGGGCCGATACATCGAATCCATCCAAAAAAACCAATGGGCCTTCGACGAAGTTCAGGTACCCTCTCCTCTGGAAATCGCCTGTGAGACCGCTGTCCTGAATCTGCGGAAAACAGCCGGGCTCAATCGACAGCAGTTTATCTTCCGAACCGGCTTTGACCCGATGGACCTATTTGCCGAACCGATTCAGCACTACGCCGCCCTCGGATTGTTGGAATACACCACTGAATCGATTCGGCTCACTCGTCCCGCTCGGGCCGTCGCCGATTCAATCCTCTGCGATTTTTCCGATGTATAGACTCCGGTTCTTGCCTCTTGCTTTTTTCCAGCCGTTTTCTATGCTTAAGAAAACTCGATAACCCGTAAAAAATGATGGATTCCTTGTCCGAAAACAATATCGAACTGGTGGATACAACCGCCTGGCCGTACCTGACCAAAGACCTGCCGGGCATCGGCGGCGTCATCAAGGTCTGCCCGGAGGATTTCTTTGTCGACGAAATCCCTCTTTATCCGCCGTCCGGTGAGGGGACTCACACCTTTTTTCGAATTGAAAAAACCGGTCTGGCCAGTTCCGATGCGGCCGAGCGGATTGCTGACGCCCTCGGGGTCCGCCATCTGGATATCGGGATGGCCGGACGCAAAGACACCAAAGCCGTCACCCGCCAATGGATGTCGGTCGAACACGTCGAGCCCCAGCGGCTGCTGGCCCTGGAGCTTCCGAATATCCGCATTCTCGAAGTCGCCCGGCACAACAACAAACTCAAAACCGGTCATCTGGCCGGCAATCGTTTCCGCATCCGAGTCCGGCAGCTGGAGGTTCCTGTCCAGCAGGCCAAAGAAATCGCCGAGCAGTGCTTAACCGTGCTGGCCCGGCGCGGGGTGCCGAACTACTTCGGCCCGCAGCGGTTCGGCTCTCGTTTTGAATCTCATCTGCTCGGATGGGCCCTCGTGAAAGACCGCCTCGAGGAATTCACCGACATCCTGCTGGGCAAACCCGAGCTGGACAAGCAGAAAGATTTCATCCGGGCCCGGCGCTTTTACGAAGAAGGCCAATACGACAAGGCCTACCGCAACTGGCCGTTCCGTTTCCGCGACCAGCGGCGGGCGCTGCAGTCGCTGATTGACTATCCCGGCGACAAACGCCGCGCCGCTCTGGCTGTCAGCAAACCGTTCCGCAGTCTCCTTGTGGCGGCCTGGCAGTCTCATATCTTCAACCAGGTCCTGGCAGCTCGAATGCCTCGAATCGATCAGGTGCTCGAAGGCGATTTGGCGATGAAGCACGACAACGGCGCCTGTTTTACGGTCGAAGACCCCGCGGCCGAGCAGCCCCGCTGCGAACGGTTTGAAATCAGCCCGACCGGCCCTCTGCTGGGGCTTCGAACCACCCGAATCAGCGGAGCCGCCGGAGAAATTGAAAACGCCGTCCTCGACCAGGTGCCGCTGCAGGAGGAAGACCTGCGGCGGCTGAAAATCGCCGGTGCCAAGGGCGGACGGCGGGCCCTGCGCTTTCAGCCCAAACAGATTGAAATCGAAACCGGACAGGATGACAAAGGCGAATACCTCCAGCTGTCTTTTGAGCTGGATTCCGGCTGCTATGCCACCATTCTGCTGCGGGAGCTGATGAAAAAAGATGTCGCCTGAGAAGCCCTCCCCAATCCAAAAGAATCGCTCCCGATTTTCCATCTGGCTTCAGGCGTTTCGGCCTTTCTCCTACACGGCATCCATCATTCCGGTCTTTCTGGGAGCAGCCCTGGCATACGGCAACACAGAAACCCAGTGGCGGCTGCTTCCTTTTGTTCTGGCCGCCTCGCTGGCGATTCACGCCGCGACCAATCTGACCAACGAATATTTTGATTTTCTCAAAGGCGTAGACCGCCCTGACACACGCGGCGGCAGCCGAGTCCTTCCCGAAGGCCTGCTGACGCCGGGCGCTGTCCTGAAAGCCGGACTGATTTGTTTTGCCCTAACAGCCCTGCTGGGGCTTTGGTTTGTCCGGCTTCGCGGCTGGCCGATACTCCTGTTGGGATTGGTGGGAATGGCCGGCGGATTCTTCTATACCGGCTTTCCGTTCTTTCTGAAATATCGGGGCCTCGGCGACCCGATGGTCTTTGTGCTGATGGGCCCGCTGATGGTCATCGGCTCTTTTTACGTCCTGACCGGCACCTATAGCCATTCCGTCTTGTGGGTTTCGCTTCCGGTCGGCTGTCTCGTGGCGGCCATCCTGTCCGCCAACAATCTGCGCGACATCGAGGATGACACCCGAGCGGGCATTCAGACAACCGCCTCCCTGCTGGGGCCACGCCGGGCCAAACTCGAATACGCCGCCCTTGTGGTTTCGGCCTTTGCAATTACGGCCGTCCTGATTGTCCTGAATATCCTGCCTTTGCTGTCGCTGCTGGTGCTGCTGACAGTTCCTTTGGCAGTCCGCAATCTGCACACCGTCCTGACCCGTCGGGATGCTCAGTCCATTGAAGCCCTCGACCGAAAAACCGCCGCTCTGCACCTGACTTTCGGCATCCTTCAGATTCTATCTATTCTGCTGAACAAAGCGGGATAAATGAAACTTCCGGACAACTGCCGTGTTTGATTTCGAACCCATTGCCGCACGCTATGACCTCTGCAATCGCCTGTTCAGTTTTGGACTGGACCGGCGCTGGCGCCGCACCGCCGCCGCCCTGCTGAATCCGCAGCCGCAGGAGCGAATCCTTGATTTGTGCTGCGGAACGGGCGAGATGGCCGCCGCCCTGGCCCGTCTTCAGCCCGCCGCCGAAATCGTCGGCCTGGACATCAGTCCGGCGATGATTGAACAGGCCCGGAAAAAATACGCCGCTCTGTCTGAGCAAATCAGCTGGCATGTCGCCGACGCCGTCCGGACAGAGCTTCCGTCAAACTCCTTCGACCTGATTACCTGTGCATTCGGCTTGCGGAACATCCCTGATACCTCTGCGGCCCTGAAGGAAATGAAACGGCTTCTTCGCCCTTCCGGACGCATCGGCATCCTCGAATTCTCCCTGCCGAAAAACAAATTGGTTCGCGGCTTGTTCTGGATGTATCTTCGATATCTGATGCCCGCCGCCAGCATTCCCCTTTTCGGCAGACCCAACCCGCTGATTTACCTGGCGGAATCCATCCGAATATGGAATGATGAGTTAAACTTCCCGGACCTCTGCCGGCAGGCCGGCCTTACCTATTCCGCAAGCCGCACCCTCTGCGCCGGCACCGTCACCCTGCACCTGCTGGAACACCTGCCGTAAATCGGTTTACAGCAATTGAGAAAGAAACGTCCGGGCCGGCACAATGATTGGCTGATGCGGTCGGGAAAAGCAATCCGCATCCACATAGGGTTCATCCATCACAACCTGAAAAGCAAACGGCACCTTCAGCTGACGCTGAAAATAAGACAATGCGGGACTTATTTTCGTGTCAGAGGTCTTAACCTCCGCCAGAAACCAGGGCCTGCCGTCCCGAACCACGATAAAATCCGTTTCCCGCTGATAGACATCCCGCACATACCCCAAAACAAATGTCCCCAAGCCCAGGTCATTCCAGCCCTCCACCGCCTTGAGCAAATGACAAGCCACAAAGGTTTCCGCTCGTCTGCCGGCGTCGTCCGCCAGCGACCAGTCGCGCACAAACCATTTCGGTTCTTTGCGAAGAGAACGGGAAACATTCTTAAACCACGGCCGAATCAAAAACCCGAAGTGCAGATTGCATAAGGTCGCAATCCATCGGCGAACGGTATCTATCGTGACACCGACCTCTGCGGCCAGACTGCTGTAAACCAATTGGCTTCCGGACCGGGCAAGAAGCAAATGTACCAGCAGTTCTAACTGATCCATCTGCTGAATTCTCGTTAAATCCCGCACGTCCTCCCGCAAAAGCTGCACCTGCCGCAGATTGTGCCACTGTCGGCTGAACATGGCATCCCGACGAAGAAACGGCTCCGGATAACCGCCATACTCCCAGAGCGCAGCATAGTCCTCCTCCGGAACGGGCTTGGGCGAACGAACAATCTGCCCGGAATCGGGCAGGTCCTGCCGCACGGTTTCTGCGGCCGTAAATGGATGCATTCGGTATAAAAAATACCGGCCCATCAAACTGTCTCCCCCGCGCCGGTAGATATCCAGCCGCGAACTGCCGGTAACGACAATTCGGGCTTGGTCCGCATAGGTGTCAAAAAATCCCTTTAAAAACAGTTTCCATTTCCTGAACTTATGCAGTTCATCGAAAAGGACTACCGGAGGCGTCTGACCAAGCTGATTCAAACCCGCCTGTTCGGCCACCGCAGCCGGCCCTTTCACAATTTTCGAACGGTCATCTAAATTATCCCAATTAAAATACTTACTGGCGGCAAGCCGACAGGTAGTCGTCTTGCCGACCTGCCGAGCCCCGCTGACGAAGGCCATCTGGCGGTTTAATGACAAATGGCGGGCTAAAATTGTATCGTATAAGCGTCTGCGAATCTCCATACGATACTATTATCGACAATATCGTAGAATAGTCCAGACTATTTTACGACATTATCGAAAAAAGTCGAGTTATAAAGACGAATACAGTCCTTAATTGGGTGTTTGTGAAAAAAACTCAATCGCTTGTATCCAGAATGGACATAAAGGCATCCTGCGGAATTGTCACCTGCCCGATGGCCTTCATCCGCTTTTTGCCCTCCTTTTGCCGCTTGAGTACCTTCATCTTGCGCGTGACATCGCCGCCGTACAGCTTGGCCGTCACATCCTTTCGGTAGGCCTTAATCGTCTCGCGGGCGATAATCTTGCCGCCGATGGCCGCCTGCAGCGGAATTTCAAACTGATGCCGCGGAATCGCCTCCTTCAGTTTCAAAAGCAGTTTGCGTCCGCGCTTCTCGGCGTTGCTGCGATGCACAATTAAACTGAGGGCCTCGATGGGAGTCTTATTTACCAAGATATCTATCTTAACCAGATCCGACGCCTCAAAGCCCAAAAACTCATAATCCATTGTTGCATAGCCGTGGCTGATGCCCTTGAGCTGGTCATAAAAATCATAGACAATTTCCGCCAGCGGCGCTTTGTATTCGAGCATCACGCGCGTGGGACTGATGTATTCGGTCTTGACCAGTTTGCACCGCCGCTCCTCGGCCAGACGGAGCACACCGCCCAGGGATTCATGGCTGGTAATGATTTCCAGCCGAACCATCGGTTCGCGCAGCTCCTGAATCCGGGAACGGTCGGGCAGTTCCGCCGGACTGTCAATGCGTTTGACCTCCCCGGAGGTCAGCAGGACCTCATAACTGACCGTCGGAGCCGTCTGCACCACGTCCACATCGCTTTCCCGTTCCAGCCGCTCCTGCACAATTTCCATATGCAGCAGCCCCAGAAAGCCGCACCGAAACCCAAAGCCCAGCGCCGGGGAATTCTGCGGGGCAAACGAAAAACTCGCATCGTTCAGCGCCAGTTTTTCAAACGCCTCCCGCAGTTTCGGATAATCCGTCTCCCCGGACGGATAAAAATCGGAAAAGACCATCTGGACCGGCTTTTTATACCCGGGCAGCGGTTTTTCCGCCGGATGATGAAAATCGGTAATCGTATCGCCGATTGTTACATCATGCAGATTTTTGATGTTGGCAATCACATAGCCCACCTCGCCGGTGCCGAGGGCCTCTACCGGCGTCATTCGGGGCATAAACTTGCCCAATTCCGTAATCTGATACGTGCGGCCGGACCCCATCAGCCGGATTTTCTGGCGTTTGTACAATCGACCCTGAAACACCCGCACGTAGCAAATCACGCCGCGGTATTCATCCGCATGGCTGTCAAAAATCAGCGCAGCCGCCGGTTCCCCGCTTTTGTCCTCCGGCGGCGGCAGACGTGTAATAATCGCCTCCAGCAGTTCCGGAATCCCCTGCCCCGTCTTGGCACTGACCTTCAGGCAGTCTTTGGCCGGAATACCGAAGGCATGCTCGACCTCCTGGGCCGTTTCGTCCGGACGCGCCCCGGTCAAATCAATTTTATTAATCACGCCGAGGATTTCGCAGCCGCTTTCGACAGCCAGATAGGCGTTGGCCACCGTCTGGGCCTCCACACCCTGCGAGGCATCCACCACCAGAAGGGCGCCTTCACAGGCCGTCAGCGCACGGGAAACCTCATAATGAAAATCCACATGCCCGGGCGTATCAATCAGATTCAGCATATAGGTACGGCCCTGATACGGATAGGTCATCGTTACGGCAGAGGCTTTAATGGTAATGCCCCGCTCCCGCTCCAGGTCCATATCATCCAGAAACTGCTCTTTTTTATCCCGGTCGCTGATGGCCCCGGTCAGCTCGAGCAGCCGGTCGGCCAGCGTGCTTTTGCCGTGGTCAATATGCGCAATAATCGAAAAATTCCGAATATGTTCCGTTCCCATAAGAATCCCAAATCAGTCCTCTTGGAAAAAAGAAAATTATACCATCTTTCCCGCAAGCAGGCAATCCCGCCCAACTTTTCTGGACAAAACCGGACCTCGACGATACCATAACCCCGCTGTAAACAGAAAAACTCTGTTTTGCCTCCTGTTTTGCGATTTTTGGCCGAATGAGCTCGTTTTGGAAACAAAATTATCTGGGCCCCGGCGGGATAAAGGAAATGCTCACCATCGCTTTTCCGATGGTCATTTCCAGCGCCTGCGATACGATTATGATTTTCACAGACCGGCTGTTTTTGTCGCGTCTGGGCCCCCACCAGATGAGCGCCGCCATGGGAGGCGGGCTGACTTGTTTTATGATGACGACTTTTTTCCTGGGGCTGACCGGCTACTGTACAGCCCTGACGGCCCAATGTTTCGGCGCAGGCAGAAAAACCGACTGCCCCGTTGTAATTACACAGGGGCTTCTTGTTTCCCTTTTTGCCTGGCCGCTCATTCTGGCGGCACGTCCTCTGGCCTGGCAGCTCTTCGTTCTCACCAAAATCCCTCCGGAACAGCTCGGCCCCCAGACTGTTTATTTCAATATCCTGCTGTACGGGGTCCTGATTAGTCTGTTTCGAAACTGCCTGAGCAGCTTTTTCTCCGGCATCGGAAAAACTCAAACCGTGATGGTCTCTGCGATTGTGTCAACGGTTTCGAACATCATTATCAATTACGTTCTGATTTTCGGCCATTTCGGTTTTCCGGCCCTCGGCATTCGCGGAGCGGCCTACGGCACAATCCTCGGCAGCTTCTTCGGACTGCTTGTGCTGGGCAGTGTTTATCTGCTCGGACCCGAGCGGCACGTGTTTGCCGTAATCCGTTCCTTCCGTTATGACGGTCTCCTGATGAAAAAACTGTGGCGGTACGGCACGCCGGCGGGCATCGAATTCTTTCTGAATATGCTGGCATTTACGCTGCTGATTCTCAATTTCCATGCCTGCGGGCTTCAGACGGCAACCGCCGTGACGATTGTATTCAACTGGGACTTGGTCTCTTTTATCCCGCTGGTGGGCATTCACGTCGGAGTGACCAGTCTGGTCGGACGTTATATGGGCCGTTCAGAACCGGACATCGCCGACCGCGCCGCCTTTTCCGGACTGAAACTGGCCTGGACCTATTCCTTCTGCATTCTGCTGACCTTTGCCTTTTTCCCGCATCCGCTGGTGGATATCTTCCGCCCTCCTCAGGAGGATGCCGTTTTTGCCGCCGCCCGTCCGGAAGCCGTCATTATGCTGCGGATGGCCGCCCTGTATGTGATGGCGGACGCCACGACGCTGGTTTTCAGCGGGGCGCTTCGCGGGGCCGGCGATACGGTCTGGGCTATGGCTATTTCCGTCAGCATGCACTGGACGCTGGTTATCGGGCAGCTTTTTCTTCTGAAAATCGCCCAGCTGCCGCCCCGATGGACCTGGGGATTTCTGTGTCTGACGCTTCTGGCCTTCAGCGGGCTGATTTATCTGCGGTACCGAACCGGACACTGGAGAACCATCCGGGTGCTTGATGAAACAGCTCCGCCGCCGGCCCCAATCGAACCGCTGCACGAAATCAGAGACTTGTAAACCAACCCGATTGAAAACGGACGGTTATTCCGAACGAAGAATCTCGATGCGTTCTTCGACCCACTTGTCGCCTGAGAGGTTGTTTTGCCGCAGCGGCCCATACCACCACCAGCGCACCCGTCCTTTTTTATCAACCAGATAAAGACTCGGCACCACCGGATTGGCCCAGGCCCGGACCGTCAGCCGTTTGGCGTCCTGCGCCACGGGAAACGTCAACCCTTCTTTCTGGACCCAGGAGGCCGGTTCTATTCCGTTCTTTTGTGCCTGCAGCGGCGGCACCAAAATTCCAATCAGGGCCACTTCCTGAGGATTGTACTGTCTGGCCCAGACCTTGTATGCCGCCAAATCTTCCGCAGAGCACTGCTCCGGTGAACAGAAAATCACAAGCACCGCACGCCCGCTCAGCTGCCGGAATGTCAGGGGCTTGCTGTTCATCCAGCCGGTCAGGCCCTCCAGTTCCGGGGCCTGAAAGGAAAGCGGCTGCGTTTGAGAAAAATCAAACGGCTCCCCGAGCATCTCATTCCAAATCACCACCTGTCCTTCGGAGAGAACCCGCAGAAACTGATTCATAAACCGAATCCGCAGCTGCTCCATTTGCTCCTGCAGTTCGTTCTGCCGTCCGCTTTCCTCCAGACGAATCCGCAGCTGCTCCTGATTGCGCAGAAACTGACGATGAAGAACCTGCATCCGATTTTTCTGCTCTTTGGTCAACTGCAAATAAGCCGACGGGGCCGGGCGGAACATCGCATAGACCCCCTCAAACTGAAACCCCAGTTCCTGCAGGCGAAGCCGCTGAGGGGGCTGAAGAATGCCATCCGTTTCCTTCATCAGTTCCACCACGGCGCGGACATGCTCAATCATCTCCGGCTCCGTGGGATTGGGCGGCTGGTCCCGAAGAACAAACAAATGCGCATCCATCCGTCTGCACAGGGCATCCAGACGGGCGGTCTGCTCGGCCGTCAGTTTCAGCTCTTTCCGCACAGCCGGGTCACGAATGAGATACGGCAGCGGCGTCAGGGCCGGCGGCACATAATCCTTCTCCTGGGCCGAATAAACCGTCGGCCGAAGGAAAACGACTAATCCCGCTATCACCAACACCGCCTGCGCTCTGTTCATAACCTTTCCGACTCCTGCCTTTCTCATCGTTCCAAAAGCCCCTCCAGCAGATAATCCAGACACAGCTGCGACCAGGTTTCCATACTGTCTCGCAGTGTCCGAAGCGTCTCCGGCGGCAGAAACTCCATCTGCGTAATCATCTGCTCCCGCCGACGAACCGCCGGTGTCTCCAGGTCCCATAAGTGCACAATCCCAAGGTGAACACGGCCGACTTCGTTGGAATCGTCATTCAGCAAACCAATGATTGTCTCTTTGTAGGGCGATTCCACATGGACCTCCTCAGCCACCTCCCGATGCACGGCATTCAAATATGTATCATACGGCGAAAACAACTCCATATCGTCCGCCGGATTGATATGTCCGCCGATGCCGATAGAGCGTTTCTCCACCAAGCGCGTCTCACCCGCCCGCTTGCCCCGAACATAGGTCAAATAGCGACCGTCGGAGCGCATCACCACATAGGGAATAATCTGTTTATAAGAAGGGTCTTTTTCGGCGTCGCGGCGAACCAGATACCGGCCGGCTCCCGGCGCAAACAGAACCGGCAGATACCGCTTCACATCCGGCATAACCCCCTGAAAAAGACCCGCTTTCTCCAGTTGTCTCCGCTCAATCACCAATACCTGTTCGTCTTGTGCCACACCAGCGCTCCGATAAAAAAATTTGCTGAAGCGTAGTGCAAACGGGCCCCCCTGTCAAGAAAGCACCTGCTCGTTCCGCAAAAACGAGGTTCCGGGGCCGCTGGAATAAGATTGACATTCCCGCTCCGTTTTGATATAAACTGTTTTATGATAAGGATAATTCATGGGGGTATAAAATCCGATAAAAAATGAACTCCATACACACGAGGTCTTTATGACTTCCGGCAAGTTTTCTCTGAGGGTCCTGTTTCTGTGTATGTGCCTTGTCAGCTCCTCGATGAAGGCCGATATCACCTATACCTTCAATTTAAGCGGGGTCGATGCCGGCATCCGCAGCCAAATCGAAGCCGCCGTCACAGAGGCCGTCGCGCTTTACAACAAACACGGTTCCTTTAATAAACACTTAAACATCTACTACAATGCCGGGGTTCCTACGGCTCAGGCCAACTTTGACGGCGTCATCACCTTCGGCGGCTCCCGCAATACCCGTGTCGCCCTCCACGAAATTTCCCATACGTTGGGCGTCGGCACCATCTCCGCCTGGAGTGCGAATCTCTCCGGCGGCGTCTGGACCGGTGCCCACGCTTCCCGGCAAATCCGCCTTTTTGACGGCAGCAGCGCCGTGCTCAACGGCGACAGCCAGCATTATTGGCCGTACGGTCTGAACTATGACAGCGAAGACGGCTTTGCCAATCGAATCCGCCACATTCGGATGGACGCCGCTTTAATCGCGGATATGGGATTTCTCTCTTTTGTTCAGGAACCCGCCGGACAGGTGGTAGCGCTGGGAGAAACGGCTGTCTTCCGCGTTCAGGCCCCGCGTGCTGTCAGCTATGCCTGGTACAAGCAGGGAAACCCGACCCCGCTGACCAACGGCGGGCGGATTTCCGGAGCCAACACCGATACGCTCCAAATCACTAACGTACAGGCATCCGACCAGGGAAACTACTATTGTGTCGCCTCCGGCACCCTCACCTCCCGGCCGGCCCGCCTGCTGATTCAGCAGTTTACGGGACACTGGCCGTTTGAAAACAACTGCAGCGACAGCATCGGCACCAATCACGGCATCCCCAGCGGCAGCCCTGTTTACACAGCCGGACGCATCGGACAAGCCATTGTGCTGGACGGTGTGGATGATTTTGTGACTTTGCCGGCCGGCGTAGCGGATGCCCGCGATATGACCGTTGCCGCCTGGGTGTATTGGAACGGCGGCAATCAGTGGCAGCGGGTTTTCGACTTCGGCACCAGCACGGCTCAATATCTTTTCCTGACGCCGCGCTCCGGCAGCAACACCCTCCGCTTTGCCATCAAAGACGGAGGCAGCGAGCAGATTGTTGAAACGTCCCAGCTGCCGACCGCTCAATGGACGCATCTGGCCGTCGTGCTTCGGGAAAATACCGCCACCCTCTATGTAAACGGCAGAGCCGTCGCTTCCTCCGCCTCGATTACGCTGGACCCGATCGACTTTTCGCCCAACCTGAACTACATCGGCAAAAGTCTCTGGGCCGCCGACCCGCTGTTCAGCGGACGGATTGATGATTTCCGCATCTACAGTTATGCCCTTTCCGGGGCGGAAATCTGGACTCTCTGGGGCGGCAGCACGAACAATCCGCCGATGTTCGCCGGCGACCCAATCATTCTGCCGGACGCCGCCGAAGGCATCGCCTACACCGGTCAAACACTGGCAGCCTTTGCGTCTGATGCAGACAATGATTCTCTGACGTTCAGCAAAATCGGCGGTCCCGCCTGGCTGACGGTCGCCTCCAACGGCACCCTGTCCGGCACGCCGTCCGCCTCCGATGCAGGCGACAATGCGTTTGTAGTTCGCGTCACCGATCCTGCCGGCGCCAGCGACCAGACCACCATTCGCATCCGGGTGTACAGCAATCACCTCTCCGCCCATTACCGCTTTGAAAACAATACGCAGGACAGCTTCGGCACCTTCCACGCCGCCGCCACCGGCAGTCCGGCCTATACAAACGGCCGCGTGGGACGATGCCTCGTGCTGGACGGCGTCGATGATTTCCTGACCCTGCCGGCCGCCCTGGCCAATACGGAAGACATCACGATTGCGGCCTGGGTCTATTGGACCGGCGGGAATCAATGGCAGCGCATCTTCGACTTCGGCACCGGAACCGGCACGTATATGTTCCTGACGCCGCGCTCCGGCAGCAACACGCTCCGCTTTGCCGCCACAACAGCGGGCAACTCGCTCGAACAGCGAATTGATGCCCCCCAGTTAGCGGTCAATCAATGGGTGCACCTGGCCGTCACGCTGAAAGGAAACACCGGAACGCTTTATGTCAACGGTTCGCCGGCGTCGACAAATGTCGGCTTTACCCTGAATCCATCCGACCTGAAAGCCACCCTTTTGTATGTCGGCAAAAGCCAGTTCAGCGCCGACCCGCTCTTCCAGGGCCGCATCGATGACCTGCGAATCTACCCCTACGCCCTGTCGGCTTCCGCAGTGGCGAATCTGGCCAAACAAACGATGAGTTTGCCCGACCTGGCAGGCCTGGCCGCCTGGTGGCTGTCGACGCCGCCGTTCTGCAATGCCCAGCCAGACTGCCTGAGCCGCGATTTGAGCGGAGACGGAAGCATTACGTTGAAAGATTTGGCGGAATTGGCCCAGCGATGGCTCTAATCGGCAGGGGCTTCACCGAAGCATCTTCCGAAGAATCGCCAGCAATGTCGAGGGCTCCAGATATGTTTTGTCCAGACGCAGATAGACTGTCTTCGGGTCGGGAATGGTCACCCGTCCGGGAGCCCGAGCGAATAAGTCCGCCGGCTTGGCATCCTCAGAAAAACGAAAAATCAAATCCGACTCCTGAAGCAAAATGCTTTTGAGTCCGTGCCGCTGCGCCAGGATTCGAATTTCCGCCGACTCGAGCACCTGCTGAACCTTCGGCGGAATCGGCCCGAAGATATCCCGCAACTCTTCCCGAAGCTGTTCGATATCATCCGGCGTACACGCCTGGCCGAGCCGGCGATAGACCTCCATCCGCTGCCGGTCGGAGGCAATATAGGACTTGGGAATCACCGGTGCAAATCCCAAATCCATCACCGTTTCCGGCGGCTGAACCAGCGGTTCTTTTTTGAGCCGCCGGACGGCATCCGCCAGCAGCCGACAATACATCTCATAACCGACCGTATGAATATGTCCGGACTGCTCCGGCCCGAGCAGATTGCCCGCCCCTCGTATCTCCAAATCCCGCAGGGCGATTCGAAATCCGGCCCCCAGCTGCGAAAAATCCTCGATGGCCTTCAGCCGCCGCGCCGCCAGCGGGCTGACCGGACGGTTTTCCGGCAGGAGCAGATAGGCATAGGCCCGGTGCTTGTACCGTCCGACCCGTCCCCGCAGCTGATGCAGCTGCGCCAGACCGAAACGGTCCGCATCCCGGACAATCAGCGTGTTGGCATTCGGAATATCCAGCCCGGCCTCAATAATCGTCGAGCACACCAGCACCTGGGTCCGGCCGGTCACAAAGCGAATCATCGCATCTTCCAGATGATGCTTGGACATCTGCCCGTGCACGACATCCACCGCAATCTTCGGGTCATTCAGAATCGCCCGCACCCGCGCCGCCTCCTGTTCAATCGTCTGCACCCGGTTGTACAGATAAAAAACCTGACCATCCCGCGCGATTTCAAACAGAATCGCTTTGCGAATGGTTTCCGGGTCAAAGCGGCATACATGCGTGACAACGCTGCGCCGGTCCAGCGGCGGCGTCGCCAGCGAGCTGATATCCCGCAGCCCCAGCAGGGACATATGCAGCGTACGCGGAATCGGCGTGGCCGTCAGCGTCAGAATATCCACATTGACCCGAAACCGCTTGAGCCGCTCTTTGTGCTCGACGCCGAACCGCTGCTCTTCATCGATAATCAGCAGCCCGAGGTCGTGAAACCCCACATCATCCGACAGAAGCCGATGCGTCCCAATCAGAATATCCAGCCGCCCCTGCCGGGCATCCGACAGAATCTGCCGAACCTGGGCCGGCGGGGTAAACCGGTTCAGCACCGCAATGCTCACGGGAAAATCCGCAAACCGCTCGGCAAACGTTCGGCCGTGCTGCACCGACAGCACCGTCGTCGGCACCAGCACCGCCACCTGCTTGCCCGCACAGACCGCCTTAAACGCCGCCCGCATCGCCAGTTCCGTCTTGCCGTAGCCGACATCGCCGCACAGCAGGCGGTCCATCGGCACCGGCGCTTCCATATCCCGCTTGATTTCCTCCGCCGCCTTCAGCTGGTCCGGCGTTTCCTCATAAGCAAAGGCCTCTTCAAACTCCTTCTGCCAGTGCGTATCCGGCCCGAAGGCAAACCCGCCCATCTGCTGGCGCTTGGCCTGAATCTCAAGCAGCTCCTCCGCCAGCTCCTGCACATGCTGGGCCACGCGCTGTTTCTGCTGCTCCCATTTCTTGGTGCCGATTTTGGACAGGGGCGGCCGCGTGGGCATCGTCCCGACAAACTTGTGCACCAGATGAATCTGCGAAACCGGCACATGAATCTTGACCTTGTCGGCGTACTCGAGCGTCAGATATTCCTGCATCTGTCCGTGCATCGGAATCGACTCCATCCCCACAAACTTGCCGATGCCGTAGGACACATGCACGACAATATCGCCTTTGGTCAAATCCAGCAGACTGTCCACAGGCGAAGCCGTGCGGATCGCCCGGACGCGCCGGCGCATCAGGGAACGGCCGAACAGTTCATGATGCGATACGACAATCACACTCAGAGAACGAATGCAGAAGCCCTGATGAACCGTCCCCAGCTCCAGATGAAACGATGAAGGAATGGTCCGGCCTTCTTCCTGAAGAATCTCCTTTGTCCGCTGAATCTCTGCGTGATTCTCACAATACAGAAACACGTCATAATCCCGGGCTTTCTCCAGCAGCGCCGCCAAGGTCTGTTTGTGATCCTTCCAGGTACCCGCCTGCCGATGCTCCAGCTCCTGAATGCTGCCGACATCCAGCCGCAGGGCCTCCGCCCCGCCCCCGAAACGGCTGATTTCCACAGTCGAAAACCGGCGGACCGCCCGGTAAATCGATTCCCAGGGGTACAATCCCCGCGGGTCTTCCAGGCGAGACAAAAAGACCTCCGCCACCTCCGCCAGCTCCAGCGGCTCTTCGAGGAAGACAATCGTCTCCTCCGGAAGAAGATTGAAGAAGAGTTCGGACTGTTCAAAAGTCTGCTGAGCGGGGGGATTGACAATCTGAACCCATTTCAGGGAGCGTCCGGAACGCTGCGTATCCAAATCAATCGTGCGGATGCTTTCGATTTCATCGCCGAAGAATTCGATTCGAATCGGCTCTGCCGCTGAGGCCTCCTGCGACTGTTCGCTGACAGCCGCGGCAGCGTAAATATCCAGAATCCCGCCGCGGCGGGCAAACTGGCCGGGGATATCCACCTGCTCGACCGGCTCGAATCCCCACTCGAGCAGTTTTGCGGCAAGGTTTTCGATGTCATACTGCCCCCCTACCTGAAGCATCAGGCCGCCCCCCAGCAGACTGTCTGCGGAGGGAACCGGCTGCATCAGCGCCTGAATGGAGGCACTTAACAGAAACGGCCGCCTGAGACCGCTGCGGCGCTGTCGGGCCAGATTCAGGGCCAATCGGACCCGCTGCGCACCGATTTCATCCGCTGCATCCAGCGCCGCCTGCGGACTTTCCCAAACCGGCAGGGTCTCCACCGTCCGGCCGCTGAAGACCTCCAGGTCATCCCCCGCATCATCCGCATCGTCGATATGGGCGCTGACAAACAGAACAGGACGCTGCAACTGCTGATGGGTATAGGCGGCCAGCAGGCGCGCAAAAGACCCCCACGTCCCCTCGACCGCTATCGGGGGGGCAGATGGGTTTGTGCCCCGCAGCCGCCCGAGCAGCTGCTGAACCGTTTTGTCTTTGCCTAAATCCATCGATTGATGAGTGCCGGAACAAGAGCCGTCTCTCATTCAGGCAGTCATCAACACCCTGTATCCGAAAAGAATATACGCAGAAATTCGGCGATGTTCACCTTTCAGCAGGCCGTTTTACAGCCGCCGAATCACTCCGACAACCACTCCTTCGATGCGGCAGTCTCTCGAATAAATCGGTTCAAAGGCGTCGTTTTCCGCATTCAGCCGCACGGCGGAGGGCTCGAGGAAAAACCGTTTCAAAACCGCCCGCTCGCCGTCAACCAGGGCCGCAACCACCTGACCGTTTTCCGCAACAGACTGCCGGCGGCAAATCACATAATCCCCATCCTGAATGCCGGCATTAACCATGCTCGACCCCTTCACCTGCAGGGCAAACAGGTCCTCTGTTCTGCCGAACAATTCCTTCAAGCCCAGCCGGTCATCCTGTTCGCTCGGTTCAATCCCGTATCCGGCACAGACCGCCCCTGCCAGAGGAATCGACGACGTTTCGTCCAGACAACCCCGGGATGCGGCTTCCGCCGCTTCAGGCTGCCGAACCCGCGCGAGAAGCTGCCGACCCCGTTCGGTCAAGCGTAAAGAGCGTGCCTTCCCGGCTGCGGTTCGTACGATGAGTTTGGCGGCGGCGAGGGCTGCCAGATGCTCGTGAACGGTGGGCCGGCTTGCGTGAAGTCTTTCGGATAACTCGGCAATCGTCGCCGAATAACCATGTCTGTCCTGAAACTCCGCCGCCGCTCGAAGTACGTCGAGCTGCCGGGGTGTAATCCCAGACATCTCCATTCTGCTCATCGGAACGTTTCTCCTCAAATGTGCATCCGGACTGCTGCAGGGCCGGCGGAAATGCCGAAAGCGGCAGGGCTGCCTCCCGAGCCAACTCTTCCATCAATTTGCCGTCCAGCGGAGAGCCGAGCAGACGGTTCAGCAGGGCCAGCACTTTCCCAATCGGGTTTGTCAGGGGTTCTGATTCAGAGGCCGCCGGAGCACAAGGTGCGGGCCATTCCACAACAAAATCCCCGCCCGGACCGAATTTGCACACCGGAATCTGCGAATCATCCAATCGTTTGACTTCCATGTCCCGCTTCTCCTAACCAACATGTTCAGGTCTGCTTTATATCGGCAAAGAGCGGCCTAAAACCCGAACAAAAACCGAACAAACAGAAAAAATCGTCTTAACTGTCTGTATAAATGCCGGTTAGGGAAGGGAGAAAATTTTGCGGCATAATCCGGCAACAAAAAAACCGCCCGTACTTCGCAGAAGGAGGAGGAAGTCGGTGAACTTCCCAGGGCTACTTGAACGTACGGGCGGCAGAAGGAGCTTTCGTTATTAATCCCAAAAACGAATCTATCAAAGAACTTTTACTACCTTCTTATACGCCCCAGAGAAAAATTTGTCAAGCCATTCCTTGAAAAAAAGTGAAAAAATCACAAAAAAATAAAATCCATCCAGAAAAATGCTGAAAATGAGACAGGAAAAACAACGAATTCTGTCTATTTTAATGCGTTTTCTTGCTTAATATAAATCCCAGATTTCCATAGACTTACAAAATAGGCAAGTGCACGGAAAGCATTTTTTTAACGCACCCTGACCAAAAGACGCTTATCCACGCCGCTTTCCCCCAAATATTTGGTCAATTCCAAAAGATATCGCTGACCGTCCTGCCAATATCCGGCTGTCGGGCGAATCTGGCCGCAAATCTCTGAAAAATAGGCATTTATATTATCCATCATCAGTTCTCGAACCAATTTGGCCGCCATAGAAGCCAGACTGACCGGCAGATATTTTTCATCCGCCCCGGCCGTAAAATGCAGCCGCATCGTCCCTTCCTCCGACCGGAGCTGATAACTGCTCAGCTCGTCGCTCTCCTTCAGAATAGTCAATTCCATCTGCGGAAACATGCGCTGAAGCTCGGAGCGGTACCGCAGACGTCCGCCCTGCCGGTCAATCAGAAACTGAACGACCTTGCCGGAGGAACGGCTTTTTTGAAACACCGTGTCAATCAGACAGCACAGCTGACCAAACAAAACACGGGCCTTGTTTTTGACCAAACCGATTTGGCGATTGTATTCGGCCACCTCCAGACACCGGGCCTGCAGAAAACAGAACCGCATCCCCTGCTCCTCCAGAACCCGCCGGAAAAGAGCGCCGGCAATTCGAATGTCCGCCGGATCGATGGATACCTTTTCCGTCGGCCTCGTGTGCCAGGGATACTCACCTCGCTGATGGGCAAAATCGGGACAGAGAACGTTCAGAACCTCTTCCGTCGTCTGGGGAACCGATTCGAGGCCGCCTGCCAGCAGGGAGGCCAGCACGCTTCGCAGGAGGTCTTTAAGCCCTGCCTGACGGGAATAGACCTTTTTGCTGTCGTTGATGAGGAGCCGTCCCCGCTGTCCTTTCTTTTGTCGGCTGACGGCGGACTCGAGCACCTTCCACAAATCCGCCCGCAGCAGCGCATCGGGCACTTCAAAAACCGCCGTCGCCGCCACCAGCGGCCCCAGCAGCGGTCCATAGCCGGCTTCATCAATCCCTGCAAGAAAGGCCATCATCACTCCCGGTTTTTTTCAGGCAGTATAATCCTGCCGACAGAAAAAGCAAGAAAGGACGGCTGCCCCCGTCCCGGCGAACGCACCCCCGCGGGCGGATTCGGCAGGTTTTTTTTAACCACGGATAGACACGGAGTGCGGAAAGGAAGAATGACGAAGGAAGAATGAAGAACGGCCGGAAACCAGATTCCAGCCCCCAGCAGCCGGACTCCAGCAGACAGGAAAAACCGAAATCCGAAATTCGAAAAAGCGGCCGGCTAAAAACGAGAGACTGATGTAGAGGTGTCGAGCCCGTGTCAGCGGGCGGAACAGGATTAGCCACGCCCGATGAGGGCGTGGAGAAAAAGAACATCCAACAAAAACTTTGGACTCCCGCCTTTCTCCTTCGCTAAAAGCTTCGGAGAACAAGTCGCGGGAGTGACAGGAGAAATAGCCCCGGGCGATAAACCCGGGGAAAATGGGGATGGGTTTTTCATTCTCTTTTTCCCCGCCCTTGCGGGCGGGGCTATTCTATGCTGCCAGCTTTCGTCCTTCACTCGAATGCCCCGGAGAATAGAGCGAAGGAGTGACTGGACTCCGCAGGAATGAAGAATTAGGAAGGAAGAATGAAGAAAAGCCGGACACCTGTGCCAAGCCCCCAGCAGCCGGACTCCGGCAGATAGAAAAAAATCGAAATCCGAATCTCGAAATTCGAAACACAAAATCCGAAAAATCGAACAGCAAAAACGATTACGGTGAAAAAACATTAAGCACGCGTCGCTTGTTCCTCCTGTTCTTTCTTGTCGATTCCGTTCCTGATTGGTCATTCCCGCGCAGGCGGGAATCCATACTTCGGAACTGTCGCCCTTTACAAAAAAATTCGAAATCCGAACCTCGAAACACAGCAAACCGCTGAAGAATCCAGCCAAAAGTCAAAAAGAAGGAGGGTGTTGACACAGAAAGAGGATATTCTATAAGATACCGGTTCAGAAGGAGGCAAGGAGACGTCTGCCGACCTTTCAAAAGATTCCTGTGCTCTTTGGAAAACGGTTGAGGCCCGCCGCGCGGGCAGAAACCACAGACCGCACAGATTCCACAGATGTAGAACCATGGATAAACCCAGACTCCACAGATGCTTTTGTATTCTCTCTCTGCCACAGCGGCGTTACGGCAAACAACACACACAACAACCATATTCTTATTTCAAAATCAAGAAAGGAGACAGTTCAAATGAATCACCTCGAACAACTGGTCGCAGAGTGGTATGAGTATCAGGGTTATCTTATCAGACGAAACATCAAAGTAAGCAAAAGAAAACAAGGGGGCTATGCAACCGAATTGGACATTATTGCTTTTCATCCCGGAACGCAACAAAACAACCAGCAACAAAATGAAGTCCCCCACGTGCTGCACATAGAAACCGGGATAAAAAGTTCAGGTCTAAAAAAAATAGAAGAGGATTGTAAAAAGAAATTCTCTAACGGTGAAAATTATATAAGAACGATTTTCGGCGAGAATCTGCCAATCAAAAAAATTGTTGTTTTCGATAAAACCCCCAAAGGAAGAATTGTGAACAAAATAAAGGTAATAGATGTATGCAATATTTTCCAAGACGCAATAAAGTTTTTTCAAAAAAAGGGGAACGGCTATTCTCAAAAAGCTGTTCCCGAGAATCTTCCTCTCCTGCGGACGATTCAGCTACTTGTTCATTATCGTAAAAGAATTTGCCCCGAACTAAACGATGCCTCTCGAAAAAAAGCCGATAAGACTAAAAAGGCAACAAAAGGGAAAAAGAGGTGAAAGAAAAAAAGCGGGGGCCAATGAGAACAGAGACTTCTAACCTTCTGTTCCGGGGTCGGTGGCCCCCGCATAGAACGCCCCAGCAATTTTTTCTGGCTTGATTGTACCATTTCGAAAACCCGCATTCAATCAGAATCTTTATTGATAAGAGCACCACAAAGGCAACACCGAAAAGAATCAAAGGTTCCTTTTGTTTTACCGGCGGAGGCCGCTGCCTTTGAACCGCTGACCAAATCCGAATCATCCCGAGCTTCATATCTTCTTACCCCCATTGCAGGATTCATCATCTATGATAAGCGTGATTATATCCGGAGGGCCTTTGTATTTCAAGAAGATTTTAAGATTTTGTAAAGATATTTCTTTTTTAACACAAAAACGCTTAACAGTTCATTAAAAACGAAGATTTATCGGACATTTCGTCGAATGGAAAATGATTTTTTTTGATTTCTTTTTTCGGTTCCAAACCCGGCTTTTCTCTTTTCCGAAAAACGCATTGCCGCTATTGTTCAAGGCCGGAGGTTTTTCGTGCTGAAGCGGATGCAAATCAAACTGGAAGGGGTTGTGCAGGGGGTGGGGGCACGGCCGTTCTTTTACCGCCGAGCCAAACAGCTGGGGCTGACGGGGTTTGTCCTGAACGACCGGGCGGGAATCACGCTGGAGGTTCAGGGGCCGCCGGAGAAACTCGAACCCCTGCTTGGCTGGCTGAAGAATCCCTCTTTGTGTCCCGATTGGCCGCCCCTGATGCAGCTCGAAAGCATGCAGATTACCCCACTGGCCCCGGTTGAGCCAGAGGCGGATTTCCAGATTCTGCCCAGCCGAACGGAAGGGACGCCGCAGTGTCAAATCACACCGGATACGGCGGTGTGCCCGCAGTGCCTTCAGGAATTGTTTGACCCGTCGGATTTCCGCTATCGGTATCCCTTTATCACCTGCACCCAGTGCGGCCCTCGTTACACACTGATTAAAGATGTCCCGTATGACCGGCCGCAGACGACGATGGACCGCTTTGCGATGTGCCCGCGCTGCCGGAGCCAGTATGAAGACCTGACGGACCGGCGGTTTCACGCCCAGCCGGTCGCCTGTGCGGCCTGCGGGCCGTCTCTGGAGCTGACAGACAGCCGAGGACAGGTGCTTTGCCGCGAATCGGACGCAGCCGTTCGAAAAGCAGTGGACATTCTCCGCAGCGGCGGGATTGTTGCCGTCAAAGGCGTCGGCGGGTTTCATCTGGCGGTCGATGCGTCCAATGAAGAGGCCGTCCGGCGGCTGCGGCAGCGAAAACGCCGTCAGGCAAAACCCTTTGCGGTGATGGTGCGTTCGCTCGAGGAGGCCCGGCTGTGCGCCCAAATCAGCGAGCAGGCCGCCCGGCTCCTGTCCAGCCCGCAGGCACCGATTGTGCTGCTGCCCAAACGCAATCCCAACCCGCTGGCGCCGTCGGTTGCGGCGGGGACGAATACCTTCGGACTGATGCTGCCCTATGCACCGGTGCATCATCTTTTGTTTGCGGAGGAGGGGATTCTTTGGCTGGTGATGACCAGCGCCAACTTCAGCGAAGAGCCGCTGCTTTATGAAAACCAGCAGGCCCTGACGGAGCTGGCGGAGGTCGCCGATGCCTTTCTGCTGCACAATCGCGATATTTTTCGCCCGATTGATGATTCAGTCCTGCACTGGGTGGACGGCGGGCCGGCTTTTCTGCGGCGAGCCCGCGGATATGTGCCGACGCCGCTGCGAAGGATTCGTCCAGCAAAGAAGGAAATCTTTGCGGCCGGTGCGGACTTAAAAAACACCTTCTGCTTTGTCAAAGGCAATCAATACCTGCTCAGTGAGCACATCGGCGATTTGGCGGAGGGCAAGTCGTATCGGCACTATCTTCGGGCGGTTCAGCAGCTGCAGTCGCTGTTTGAGGCGGAGCCGAAGGTCGTCGTCTGCGACCTGCACCCGGGGTATTTGTCCTCTCAGTTCGCCCGCTCGCTGCCGGCGGAGCGGTTCTTTGCCGTCCAGCATCACTGGGCGCATATCGCCTCCGTGCTGGCGGAATACCAGATGGAAATTGACGAGCGGGTCATCGGGCTGGCTGCCGACGGGACGGGCTGCGGCACGGACGGAGCGGTCTGGGGCTGCGAGTGCCTGATTGCCTCGCAGCTGCAGTTCGAGCGGTTTGCCCACGCGGCTTATTTTCCGCTGGCAGGCGGAGATGCGGCGGCCCGACAGGCCATTCGTCCGCTGGTGGGACTGCTGGGGCCGCAGATTCCGTCCCGGTTTGACCCCATCTTAGAGCGGCTGGAACCGGACCGGAAAAAACGTGAGGTGCTCATTGCACAGATTCAAAAAGGATTTCAAACGGTGCCGACGTCCAGTCTGGGTCGGATGTTCGATGCGGCAGCGGCCCTGCTCGGGTTGGGGACTGTGAATACCTTCGAGGCCCAGCTGCCGATGGCCCTGGAGGCCGTCGCCGACCCGACGGAAACAGGTGTTTATACCGTTCAGATAGACAGCCCGCCTGAGCCGCCGCTGGTGTGGAATCCACGACCGATATTTCTCGAGATGGCCGAGGACGCGGCGCGGGAGACGCCTGTTCCGGTTCTGGCCGCTCGATTTCACAATACCGTCGCTGCGGCCCTGCTTGAAATGGCGAAAAAGGCGCGTGAGCGGACGGGCCTGCAAAAAATCGCACTCAGCGGCGGGGTTTTCTGCAACCGCTTTTTGTCCAATCAATTAATTCAGTTCTTGAAAGAAGACGGTTTTTGTGTACTCTGGAAACGAAAGGTGCCCGCCAATGACGGCGGAATCGCCCTCGGCCAGGCCGCCATTGCCGCCGCGCTGCTCGAAACAGGTTAAAAAGGACAGACACAGATGTGTTTAGCTGTACCAGCCAAAATCGTTCAGATGGAAGGCGACCGGGCCGTCGTGGATGCGATGGGCACGCGCTGGGCCATCCGCACCACGCTGACACCGGAGGTGGGGCTGGGGGACATTGTTCTGGTGCATGCCGGCTATGCCATCACCAAAGTCGAAGAAGAAGAGGCCCGCAAGACCTGGGAGCTCTTCGAAGAAATCGCCCGTCTTCAGGAGCAGGAACAGCAGGCCCGCCCGCCGGAGGGGACACAATGAACCCTTCTATTGAGCTGATCAGAAACCGGCTGACGGACGCCGTTCAGAAAATCGGCAGGTCGATTCAAATTATGGAGGTCTGCGGCACGCATACCGTGGCGCTCTTTCGTCACGGCATCCGCTCGCTTCTGCCGGAAGGAGTTCGTCTGCTTTCCGGGCCGGGCTGTCCGGTCTGCGTAACGGACCAGGGAACGATTGACACCCTGCTCGAATTGGCCAAACGCCCCGACACTCTCATCACCACCTACGGAGATATGATTCGCGTGCCCGGCAGCCGGACTTCCCTGGAAAAACTTCATCGCCCGAATGTCCGAGTTGTCCTGAGTACGGATGATGCATTGGACGCCGCCCGAAAAAATCCGGATAAACTCGTTGTGTTTGCCGCCGTCGGTTTTGAAACGACGGCTCCGGCTACGGCCGTCGTTCTGCAGCAGGCGCTGGCGGAGGGAATCCGCAATTTTACGATTCTCTGTGCACACAAACTCGTCATCCCCGCCATGAAGGCGCTCCTCGAAGGACGCAATGACAAAATTGATGCGTTTTTGTGTCCCGGGCATGTGAGCGTCATCATCGGCTCGGATGCGTATCGGCCCATTGCAGAGATGTATCATCGGCCCTGCGTGGTAGCGGGCTTTGAACCGATGCAGATGCTCGAAGGCATTGCCCGAATCTGCGAACAAATCAGCTCCGGCCGTGCCTGTGTAGAGTCGGTGTATCAGGCCGCCGTGCGTCCCGCCGGAAATGAAATCGCCCTGAAGCTGCTGGAGGAGTTTTTTGAACCGTGGGACGGCCCCTGGCGAGGGCTGGGCCGCATCCCGGGCGGCACGCTTCGACTAAAGAAACAATATGAACAATTCGACGCCGCGAAAAGATTAGACATAACCCCTCTGGATTCCCCGGAACCCGCCGGATGCCTGTGCGGCCGTGTTCTGTGCGGTCTGGTTGAGCCGCCCTCCTGTCCGCTGTTTGCTAAAACCTGTAATCCGGACCATCCTGTCGGTCCCTGCATGGTCTCCACGGAAGGGGCCTGTTCGGCCTGGTATAAATACAGAGGCCGATAAAACGCTCTTTTTCATTTTTCAGCAGCCGCACCTGAAAAACCTCTCTCTTTTTGCAGATTTTATCGGACGGTTTTTTCTCCGCCGCCCTTTCTGCTTTTGACCGCCTCCGCAACATTTCGTATTTTTTAGAAGGAAAGGCAAATTCCGACTTTGGGGGCGAACAGTTCGACATCCTTTGTGAGTCGTACCGGAAGCCAAAATGAAGCTGTCAAAACAAAACCTGTTTCCGCTTGCCGCTTTTGCATTGTTGGGACTTTTGCTGGGCCGTGCGGCTTATCCGCACACGATGAAACCCGGTGAGTACCTGATATGGGGAATCTCCAGCCAGCAGGCCGCCATCCCGGTCGGCAGTGTAATTACCGAGGCCGTCCTGACCATTCACGATATTGTACCTGTCAAAAATCCGCGGTTTTACATTCATCTCCTCGATAATCCGCTCGAGTGGGTCCAGAAGGGAAACACGGCCGAGTCCGGCAATGCCTTCCAGGGCTACGGAGTTCCGCTCAAAGGTACGGTCGTAAACGGAAAATGGGTCTGCCGGCTCAGCCAGGTCAACGACCGGGCTTCGTCGATATGGACCGTCTATAAAAACCCCTGCATCATCAAGCTGTCGAACGGTTCGAAAGTTTCGCTTTCTTCTTCGCTGCTGGAGCTGATTGACTATATCGGCAACGGCGGCGGATTCGGATTCGGCATCGACTTTGAAAGCATCTGCTCTTTTACACAAATTACGCTCGACATAACCGCCCAGACTTTTTTAGGGACTTATGAACGGCAGACTTTTTCCTTTACAATGTCGAATCTTTATTCCTATGACGAGGCACTGAAACGGTGGATTTATCTGGACGGAACCGAACCGGACGACTGGGAGCGGGATAACCCCTCTGCGGGCACCCTAACGATAAGCCGCTGTCAGGTGACGGCCGGTAGCGTCATCGGACAAGACACCATGACCGCCAGCGGAAAATTTACAGGGGCTCCCAACCTGTTCTGGGTTCCGCGAATTGAGTTGTCTGTCGTTTCTCTATTGGACGACAAAACGGTCTATACGGAATCCTGCGGGTTTACGTGGGACAAAGTCCGCAACCAGTTTACGTGGTCCCGACGGCTGACCAACAATCAGCCCGGCGGCATTACCTCCCTGCGGTTTGATTTTTCGGCACAGACGTTTTCACTCACACTGTCGCGCGTGGATTTGACCGGTCTGTCTTCTCCGATTCGGCTGAACCTGACCATCGGCAGCGTTTCCTATACGGGGGAAGTCGATGAGTCCATCATCAACGGCTCCGGGCGGATTCCCATTCGGCTGATGCGCAATTATCGGGATGAGCTCCGCATCAGCAAGGCCGCCGCCGTAAAGGGCAGAACCGCCGGCACCGACCAGCTGAGCATCACCGGGGAAATTGCGGTCGCGGATGTGGCCGGGACAGACCTGAGGGTCCTGCCGGTTACCGTCATCTGGGGGCGGCAGGTGTTTACGATTCCGCAGGGCAGCTTTCAAATCGGAAGAGGAAACGTCTATACCTGCAGCAATATCCCGGTCCCGGAAGGCGGACTGATTACCTGCCGGATTGACCTGGACAAATGCCTCTTCAGCGTGATTCTCAGAAGCGCCTCCATCGAGCTGGTTCCCGGACGGCCGGCGGATGCGAATCTGCAAATCAGGCGTGCGGCGGATTAAGGCCGCAGGGAGATGTTCCGCAAAAGCTCCAGCAGCCGAGGATTGGCCGCCCAGAGGCCGTTCAGGAGAGGATTGGGCTGATTGAACGGCCGTCGTTGTTCGTCGGCCTCCCATCGGCCGCCGGCGGCTTCCACAAGGCAGACGCCGGCCGCTACATCCCATTCATTCTTGGGCACCAGGGTAAACATTCCATCCGCCAGCCCGGCAGCCACCAGAGCCAGTTTATATGCCACGGAACCCATCGGAACAATCTCAAATCCGGCTCCCTCAAACCGTTTCCATTCTCCGCGTCTGACTTCGCTGCGGCTGGCCAAAATCCTGGCCCCTTTCAGGTCCGCTTTTTGACTGACCCGCACCGGCTGCCCGTTGAGCGTCAGCCCATACAGCCGGCTGCCCAGAAACATCTGTCCGGCCGCTGGATTGCAGATGCCCGCCGCCGTCGGGCAGCCCTCCTCCACCAGCGCAACCGAAATACACCATTCAGGAATGCCCTCGATAAACTCCCGCGTGCCGTCCAGCGGGTCCACAATCCAGACCCGTTTTTTCCCCAGCCGGCTTAAGTCGTCGGCGGTTTCTTCGGAAAGCCACCCTTCCGACGGCCCCAGCAGGGCCTCTTTTAAGACCTTATCCAGCAACAGGTCGGCTTGCGTGACGGGGTCGCCGCCGGCCTTCTTTTCCGAAGCGATTCGCCCGGGCGTAAAACGCGCCGCTGCTTCCCGGGCGGCCAGCAGGGCCCGTTCAATCCGCTGCAAATCAGCATCCATCGGCCGCCCTTCCCTTTGCTCACACACTGAAGATAATCCCCTTCTGCTGCAGGAGCCGCTTGACCTGAGCGGCGGCCTCGTCCGGATTATCCGGATTGTCAATCTGCAAATCGGCCTGAATATCGGTCATATCCGGACCGAGCCAGACCACCTCAATCAAATCACTGTCCACGGCGGCCCGAATAATCTCCAAATCACTCTGCGTCAGGCCGATCGCTGTGACAATCAGAATCATTCCGGCATCGAGCATCAGGTTGGCCACCTCGCCGAGCCGCCGCAGGTGTTCCGGACGATGAGACGTATCCGGGCCGGGCGTCTTGATGTCGGCATCGACCCCATAGAGTACATTGGCGATTCCCATAAAGTACACCAGTTTGCCTTCGGCAAACAGTTTTCGTTCGAGAGCCCGAGCCAGGGTTTTTTTGCCGACATTTTTGCGGCCGGTAATCAAAACCAAAGCGGCCTTCTGGCTGTAGCGTTCCCAGCGCTGTTCGCGGCTGAGGGTGCTCATCGCCCACTTGAGGTTTCGCTGCATCACGCGCTGGCGAAGCGGTTCTTCGGCATCCGGCAGGACTTTGCGAATCAGTCCGCCGCCGCGAATTTCATACTCATCGACAATCACAAAGCGGCTGAGGGTGGGGAATCGGTCGGACAAATCAAACGCAATCGCCCGCGCCGTCTGCAGAATACAGTCCGCTACATCGTGGTATCCGACAAAATCCTGCCCGCTTTTCATCCGCAAATCGGAGGCATCCATTACGGAAAGAACTGCTTCAACACGCATCGGCTGTTTGGCCGTGCCGACCTTGAGCAGATAGTCTTTCCCTGTTCGCAGCGGCTCCTTGCCCATCCAGAACAGATGAACCTGAAAGCGCCGTCCGATTTCGGGAGCCGGTTCGCCGGCGCGGGCGGCGATTTGACCGCGCGTCAGATAAATCTGCTCTTCGAGCGTAAAGGCGGCGGCCTGACCGGCTTCATAGACCTGCGGAGGCGGCGAACCGAATCGTTCGAGCGTCTTGACACGGCTCTTTTTGCCGGACGGATAAAAAATCAGCTCATCGCCGGTGCGAACGGCACCGGTTTCCACGGTTCCGACGACGATGCGGCGCTGATCGCCGGCCGATGTAAATTTGTACACATCCTGCACGGGCATTCGGAACGGTTTATCAACCGGCAGCGGCTCTTTGATAAAGGCGTCGAGGGCCTCCAGCACCGTCGGCCCATCATACCAGGCCATCCGCTCGCTGCGGCGGGCGATATTGTCTCCGGCCATTCCGCTGACCGGAATGAAAGACGCCGACAGACCGATTTCCTGCAGAAAGTGTTTGTACTCGTCTGCAATCTTTTCGAAAGCATCGCGGCTCCATCCGGCCAAATCCATTTTGTTAACCAGAACGGCGATTTGATGAACGCCGAGCATAGACAGCATATAGCCGTGCCGACGGGAATTTTCCCGAACGCCTTCGGCGGCATCAATCACCAGCAGAGCCGCCTCCGCATGCGAAGCCCCGGTCACCATATTTCGCAGGAACTCGATATGCCCCGGTGCATCGAGAATCAAATAGTGCCGTTTGGCGGATTTGAAGAAGATGCGGGCGGAATCAATGGTAATCCCCTGCGCCTGTTCGTCCTTGAGCGCATCCAGCAGAAAGGCGTATTCAAAAGGCCGGCTGGTCCGACGGCACAGCTCCTGAATCTGTTCCAGTTTGCCCTTCGGCAGAGAATCCGTATCCGCCAGAAGACGTCCGATGACGGTGCTCTTGCCGTGGTCCACATGGCCGGCTACGACGATATTCATTTTTTCATCGGCTGCAGGATTCATCCGTCTGCTCTTCTCCTTTTACATATATCCTTCCCGGCGGAGGGTTTCCAGTCCGCCGCCGTCTTCGGCATCCTGTGCACGCCCGCTGCGTTCCGCAATGTTCTTCAGCTGTCCGCTGCGCAGCTCTTCAATAATCTCCCTCGGATTCTTCGCTGTGGAATTGATAGGAAACGTGCACGGCCAGCAACCGAGCGAGCGATACCGCTTGCCGTTTCCCTGGTCATAGTACAGGGAAACCGTCGGAATCTTTTCCCGCTCGATGTATTCCCAGATGTTCAGTTCCGTCCAGTCCAGCAGCGGATGAATCCGCACATGGGTGCCGGGGGCGAAATCCGTTTTGTACTGGTTCCAGAACTCCGGCGGCTGGTCGGCAATGTCCCATTCGCTTAAGCGGTCGCGTTTGGAAAAATAGCGTTCTTTAGAGCGGGAGCCCTCCTCATCAGCCCGCAAACCCACAATAACACCGGTGAACGGCTCCCGATTGGGGTCCACTTCATAGCGGTCCGCAGAATGATTGAACCGATACCGGGGCCAGGCGCCGCTGAGCGTATTCTTAAGCGCTTCTGTTTTCAGGAGTTTACAGCAGCGGAGCCGGTCCACCTTGCCGTCCGGGAAGGTCTCTTTTCTTTCAAGGGCCTCCGTGTTGATGCCGTAAATCATATCCAGATGCCACTGGCGGGTCAGACGGTCGCGGTACTCAATCATCTCCGGAATCTTAAAGCTGGTGTCGATATGGACTAACGGAAACGGAACATGTCCCAGAAAGGCCTTGCGGGCCAGCCAAAGCAGAACGGTGCTGTCCTTGCCGACAGACCAGAGCATACACAAACTCTTGAAGTTGGCGTAGGCCTCCCGGAGGATGTGAATGCTGAGGTTTTCGAGTTGGTCGAGATGGTCAGCCATAGACTCTCACAGGTACGGTTTGATGTAAGCCATTATTTGGTCGACACATACATCTATCGGATTGTGTTCGGTATCGATGACGAGTTCCGGATTCTGGGGTTCTTCATAAGGGTCATCCAAGCCGGTGAATTGCTGAATCTGTCCGGCTTGGGCTTTTTGGTATAAACCCTTGACATCGCGGCGTTTGCATTCGTCCAGCGAGGCCTTTACATACACTTCGATGAAATGCTTGCACATCCGACGGACGAAATCTCGGGAATCTCGGTAAGGGGAGATAAAGGAGGCAATGACGATAACGCCGTGGTGTTCGAGCCGGCTGGCGACCCAGCCGACTCGACGGATGTGTTCATCGCGGGATTTTCGGTCAAACCCTGTGTTGGGGAAGAGACTGCGGAGGGTGTCGCCGTCCAGACGTTCGACTTTTCGCCCCTGAGCCGTGAGAATTTGGGCAATCCGGTCGGCCAAGGTAGTCTTGCCGGAACCGCTCAGACCGGTCAGCCAGAGGACAAAAGCCGGTTTTTCAGGCTGCAAAGGCATCTGTATTGGTTCTTCCTCCACAGTATCCCGTTTTCGCATAACTCTGCCGCACGGCAGAAAATCGGAATAAAAGTACCATATTTGCCCGAAACAGACAACCTTTGTGCGGCGTAATTGCAAATAAGTTTTGAAACAAGGGAGACTTTCCGGTAGAGTAGAGTCGTTTACAAAGGACTTTTACACAGAGGAGTGAACAAGATGTCTATCTATGAATTTGCAATCCGGATGGAAGAAGATGGGGCGGCATATTATCGGGAATTGGCTGGGAAATCTCCGAATCCAGCGGTGCAGAGTGTTCTTAGGATGCTGGCGGAGGAGGAAGACAAGCATGCGCAGGCCGTTCGAGCGATGGCGGCTGAGGAGCCGGAGGAGCCGATTGGGGCGGATGTGCTGAAAAACGCGCGGACGATTTTTCGACAGATGCGGGACAAGGGCGAGCCGTTTGTGACGGAAACGGAGCAGATTCACTTGTATCACAAGGCGCTGGAGATTGAGGAGAAGAGCCGGGCGTTTTATCTGGCGCGGGCGGCGGAAATGAAACAGGCGCGGGCCAGGCAGCTTTTTGAGCGGCTGGCGGCGGAAGAACAAAAGCACGCCGAGCTGCTGGAGAATGTGATTGAGCTGGTCTCACGGCCGAAACAGTGGCTGGAGAATGCAGAGTTCTTTCATCAGGAGGAGTATTGACCGAAGAGTTTGCAGAGCACATTTTTGCTCACCGCAGATTTCACAGCTCAAGGCAAAACAAAGAACCACAGATTGCGCGGATTTCACAGATTTGGATTTTGGTTCAAACAAAAATAGATGCAGATTTTTGACTGCATAGAGCACAATTCTTTATTCGCAAAGCAGCACAGACAAAATCGGCATCGGATTCGCTTTATAGATGTCCCCCCCCCCGTCATCACCAGATATATTTGACTGACGTTGTGGCTTGCCAAGTGTTGTGAATTGACAGCAGGTCGGGATCAATTACACTCGGTGGGAGGAAACTCATCAGGAATACATTGTTGTGAATTGACAGCAGGTCGGGATCAATTACACTGAGGCATAGAGCGCATCAATCAGTTTCTGCGTTGTGAATTGACAGCAGGTCGGGATCAATTACACTGTCTGAATCGGCAGATACTCATCGGCCCTCGTTGTGAATTGACAGCAGGTCGGGATCAATTACACTAGTGCCGTTTCCAAAAAATAATTTTAGCATTTTCTAAATTCAAGACTTGC